>JASFEK010000161.1:0-4750 GCA_050124875.1 Caldifarciminota bacterium
GTGTATATACTTTATCTAAACATGCTTAGCAGAAGAGTACTCTCAAGAACACACTATTTGGCGTTTTGCAGTGCAATATCCATTATCGGATACGGGGGGATGGTCAATCAGACCCAGGGCGGCCCTCTCAAGGTGTAGTCAAATGAAGAAAAAAAACCCGGAAATAATCAACGGTATCACAAACGGAGAGACCGAGCGCTATGTCGCGATCATCAAGGCGTTGCCGGATATTGTATACCGCATTGACCCTGAAGGTAAATTCATCTTCGTAAACGACTCGGTACGCAGCCTTGGCTATGAACCAGAAGAACTGATCGGCGAACACTTCAGCAAGATCGTTCATCCCGATGATGTCAAGCTGTTCGCGCGTAACTTTGTACTGCCCAAATACCGTGGTAAGGTAACGGGCGATGACAATGCGCCCAAGCTCTTTGATGAGCGAAGGACTGGTACACGGAAGACCAGGGATCTGGAAGTTCGCTTGATCCTAAAGAGGAAAAAGAAGAACATGGATGAACGGATCGGCACCGTGATCGCCTTCGGCGACGTGAGCTCAACTGGCCATTATGACCGGGAAATCGAAGAGGAGGATAAGCAATTTCTCGGCACCCTTGGCATCATTCGCGATATTACCGAACGGAAGAAAGCCGAGGAATTATTACAGAAACTCAACCGCGCCCTGAAAGTGGTCACGGAATGCGATCAAATACTCGTCCGGGCTACCAATGTGAACAAACTGCTTCAGGATATCTGCCAGATAATCGTTAACCTCGGTGGCTACAAATTCGCATGGGTAGGATATGTATCGCATGACAAGGAAAAACACGTTCGCCCGGTCACATATGCAGGATACGAACGCGGATATCTTGATGTGATCAAGATAAGCATGTCAAAGAAAGAACCCGACCCGGTAAGCCAGGCGATACGTTCCGGCAAACCGGCGATAGTCAAGAATCTATCCACTGGTTCTACCCGTGGTCCGTGGCAGGAGGAGGCGGTCAAACGCGGGTATGCAGCATTGATTGCCCTGCCGTTGAGCGAGAATAGCAGAATATTCGGCAGCCTCAACATATTCTCCGGTGAACCCGATGTGTTCGACGCTGAAGAAGTCAAATTGCTGAAAGAACTGGCTGATGATCTTGCCTACGGCATTACCTCACTCGAGACGCGTGCCCAGGGGAAAAAATCGGCTGAAGAATTACAGCGCAGCTACAAGAAGCTGCGCAAGATATTCGAACAAACAGTCAATGCGCTCGCGTCGGCGGTCGGCAAGCGGGATCCGTACACAACCGACCATCAGCGCAGAGTGACCGTGTTGGCATGTACCATTGGCAAAGAAATGGGCTTGACCGACGAACAGATCAATGGTCTACGCCTGGCCGGCATGCTCCACGACATTGGCAAACTGGCTGTCCCCTCGGAGATCCTGAGCAAACCGACCCGGTTGAGCGACGCGGAATTCACGATCATCAAAACCCATCCACGCGTTGCCAGCGATATACTAAAGGCGATCGAATTCCCCTGGCCGATTGCTGACATCGTGCTTGAGCATCACGAGCGCATCGATGGTTCAGGCTATCCCCAGGGCCTGAGTGGCGCGAACATTCTGCTCGAGGCGCGTATCCTCTCCGTCGCCGACGTGGTGGAAGCAATTTCCTCGCACCGTCCTTACCGGCCTGCCTATAGCCTGGAGTATACGTTGGAGGAGATATCTAAGAACAAAGGTGTTATCTACGATGCTGATGTTGTGGATGTATGCCTTAAGCTATTCAGGGAAAAAGACTTCCACTTCGAATAACCCGTCTAATTAGTTTTCTCCTTTACCTCTTCGGCCCGGATCAACCAGTATAAGGCTTTTTCGTTGTTACCCAACTCCCTGTATACGTAGGCAAGATTGTTCATCACATCTACGTTGTCGGGGTCAAGCGGAAGAATTCTCTTTTCATATGCGTCCACCGCTTTGCCGTATTGCTTTACCTCGGTGTAGCATACGGCAAGGTAGAACCAGCCATATTGATCTTGTGGACTCTGTTTGGTCAATCGCTCCAAATAGGGTATTGCTTCGGCATATCTCTGAAGCCGGACATGTATCTCACCAGCAAAATACAAACCATCGAAATCATTGGGCTTGTGCTTCACACTCTGAATCATGTTTTTCAACGCAAGCGTATCATTCTTCAGATTGTAGTACGCCATGCCTAAGAAATAGTAGCTGCGTCCAAGGTCATCGGCCAACCCGGTAAACTGCTCAATGTTCGATCCCTGAACGGCCAGGCCTTCAGGGAAACCCAGCGCGTCTTTGACCAACTGATCAAGCTCATCGACGTTCTTGCCCGCCCACAATATGATGATCTGCTGCGCCAGCACACTATCGATGCCGCCCAGGTTCTGAAAAATAATACGGCCATGCCTCTCATACTGCATGCTGTAATTATCGATCGCCGTCTCGAAATACGTAAGGCTTCCACTGAACTCCTCGCTATCAAAGAGTGACTTCCCGATCAGAAAATTGATGTCTGGGTTATCCGGTTCCAGGTTCAGAACCTTCGCATACTCCTCATTGGCCTGATCAAACCTATCCAGCTTATAGAGCGAAGCTCCTCTCAGCACATGCACGTTGACATCCTCGATGCCCATTACTCTGTCGAAACTCAAGAAGTTCAATGCTTCGTCATAGGCTCCCTGCTCAAACAAATCGCGCGCGGAGAAGTAGAAGGCCTGAAAATAGTACTTCTCGCCCTCGGCCTGTCCGGCAATCCAATCCCGGGTCTGTGTCGTGTCCGCAGCAAAGGCTTTCTCAAATGCCTGCGCAGCGGCGTACCAATCGCCCAACCCCATTTCTGAACCGCCCAGTATTGCGTAGAGCTCATAATTGTCGGAAGCGACCTCGATGCCTTCCAGGCACGCCCTTCTTGCGCGCGCATAGTCTTTTTCATTGAAGTAGGCAATGCGTGCGGTATTCAGGTATCGGAAAACATCCGCCTGGACAACGCACAGAGAAATCACAATCATAGACAACACGAACTTACGCATACTACCTCCTGTTGTGTCACGACCACACAATATCACTGAAAGCGCAAAGAGAACAGTGATCGTTCCCCCATTATATGATGATACGCATGCCTGTCAATGCCTGAAGGGAAGTACAAGTGACCTGCTGATCCGTGATCATATTGACAATGAATAAGCGCGAATATATATTTGAAGGATGAAAAGACCAGACTTTCTAACACGTAAGGCGAACGCCGGATACGAAGCATGATTGACCGTTCAGTATGAAATAAGAGGATCATCACATGCTCAGTATCCGAGATGCCGTCTTTAGTGATTTACCAGGAATTACCGTCATATATAATGAGGCGATACTCGAAACCATCGCCACGTTCGATACTACGCCAAAGACTGAGGACGAACAGAAAACCTGGTTCATGGAACACGGTAAGGAAAATCCGCTCGTCGTTGCCGAACAGTCCGGTGTCATTGTCGGGTGGGTCGCGTTGAGCAAGTGGTCTGACCGCTGCGCATATTCGGACGCAGCCGAGATCTCACTCTACGTAAAGAAGGAATATCAAGGAAAGGGCATCGGCCGCAAGCTCATGCAGGCGGTACTCGACAAGGGGCGCAAAGCCGGCCTTCACACCGTGCTTGCCCGAATCGCCGAGGGCAATGAGGCAAGCGTACACCTTCACCAAACCATGGGTTTCAAGCATGTCGGAGTCATGAAAGAGGTAGGTAGAAAATTCGGCCGGCTCCTGGACGTGTACTTGATGCAAAAGCTGTACGGCGATGAAGATTAAAACCGCATTGCACCCGGCATACTCACCGGCGCATGGAAACAAGGCACTGAGATGAACATAAAAGAAATCCACGCTAAGTCCATTTTGCGCAAACACAAGAAAGTTGACTCGTGGTTCGTGTCACGCTATGGCATGAATTTGTATCGTGGCTGCACTCATAATTGTGTCTACTGTGACGGCCGTGCCGAAACGTACTACGTTGATGGAGACTTTGGTGTTGATGTGACGGTCAAGGTGAACGCGATTGAGCTGCTGCGCCGTGAACTTGATCCAAAACGCAGACGCAAACCCTTAATACGCGGCTACATCATGCTCGGCGGCGGCGTGGGTGACAGTTATCAGCCCGCCGAAAAGGAATACCGACTGAGCCGGGAGGCACTCCAGGTGATACAGGAGTACGGTTTCCCCGTGCACATCCTAACAAAATCAACACTCGTGCAAAGGGACGTCGATATAATCACGAAGATCAACGAAGAATCCAGGGCCGTTGTCAGCTTCAGCATGTCATCGGCTGATGATGATGTTAGCGCGATCTTCGAGCCGGGTGTGCCGTCACCGAGCCAGCGCTTTGAGGCAATATCATCTTTCAAGAGGCAAGGTATTGCATGCGGGCTCTTCCTGTTGCCGGTCATTCCGTATATCACTGACACGAAAACAATGATCGATAACGTGGTAAGTAGAGCAAAGACCGCGGGCATCGATTTCATCGTCTTTGGCGGAATGACGTTGAAGCCGGGGCGTCAGCAAGAATACTACTTGAATGTGCTGCGCGATCATTACCCAGAGCTATTGCCTGAATACGCCTCGACATACCCAGGCGGCAAATACGGCGCGGCGATTTCTGATTATTACCGGGCGATCGCGCAAACCTTCAACCTCGTTGCCAGCAAATACAAGATGGCCAAGCGTATGCCGGCCCAGATCTTCAACGACATCCTGCATGAGAACGATCT
>JASFEK010000162.1:0-4659 GCA_050124875.1 Caldifarciminota bacterium
CACGGAAACCGGCATGAATGGTCCCCAATGTGAACCACGCATCCAACCGGCCACCATATAGGCCATTGAGAACGGTTCGAGCACTTCACCGACCGCCGGCAGTCCGCTCTGACAACGGACGATCATTACTGGATCATCCTTACCGACATAACGCCCTGCCATCAGGTTCACCTTCTGAGTTGAGGTCGCGGCGGCAATCTCACCGCTCTTCTTGTGTACATTCTTTATTATGTAATGCTCCGTCGCGCCGATCAGAACCAAAAGATCATACATCTCTTCCGGACATCCGATCGACACGGTTTTGTTCTCAAAGATGTCGAGAACATCAAAGCGAAAACCATCATGCATTGATGGATCGATGACCAAGCCGATCGTATTGAACGGATCAGCAAACATCTTGTACAACGGAAGGTTCCAAGCACCAGGAGAGGTTTTGTCGGCGGCAAATATTATCACTGGTTCGCTCTTGCGCTCCTCAAAAGTCATCTCGGCCACACCCGGACCCATTCCCTTGACATTGCCGGAGAACGCATCTGACAGTAGGTCTTGCCCTGCACCGTACAGCTTCAGTTCTTTTGCCAGATTGGTGCAGTCAACGAAGATATCCCAACACAGTTTATGAATATCGCCGGCATTTTCCCCATGCCGATGGGTCATGATCAGATCCAGATCATCACCGCAATGCGCGACGTGGAAATCGACAATCATGCCTTTCCCTTTAGCCTTTTCCAGGGCCTGCATGGCGCGGGTAATGATATTGGGATGCATGCTGGAATGACCCACATAACCACCAATATCTGCTTTAATTACACTGATTGTGATCTTGTCCATTCTTTCCTCCTTTCAGCTAAAGCACCGTAATTATATTCAAAGAAATGTCAGTGTCAATAAGACGCGCCTAGAGTCACATGGAAACAGCCGGCACTGCTGCGGGCCATGCATTTGTTGACAAAACGCCTTTTTCTGTTATACTCTTTCCACCTTTATCGGAAATTCGATTAAATACAGTTGATTTCGCGATATCCAGAGCGCCTTTCGTCTATTCCAAGGAGGTTTTATGAGAAAAGGCATGCAATTGAAGCCATCACAATTACGCTGGCAGTGCGATCCCAAGCTGCTTCGTTTCAAGAATTTGAAAGAAGTTAGTTCATGTGAATGGATCATCGGTCAGCCCAGGGCAATCGATGCCATTAAACTCGGGCTCAACGTCAAATACCCCGGTTACAATATATTCATCACCGGCCCGGTCGGCACCGGACGGACGACCGCGATTACCAAATTACTGGACGACCTCAAGGTCAAGGGTGATTTGAAGGACTTACTCTATGTGAATAACTTCAAGAACCCGGACATGCCCAAGCTCATTGAACTACCCGGTGGCCAGGGCAAGACGTTTAAACTCACCGTGAAAAGGCTCATCAACACCCTCAAGAGCAATATCCCGGGCGTTTTCGATAGCGAAGAATACCAGAAGAGAAAACAAAAGGTCCTTGAGAAATACGGTAATCAGCACCGTACCCTGCTCAGAGACTTTGAGAAACAGGTGGAACAACAGGGATTAAAACTCACCACGATACAGATGGGGCCCTATGTACGCCCGGCCATCGTGCCGGTGATCGAGGGTAAACCCACGAGCCTGGACGAGGCGGAAAAGCTCATCTCGGCCGGCAAACTGACCGAGGAAGAATACAAGAAGATAATCGATAAGATCCAGGAGCTGGAAGTCGACATGGCGAAGATCTACAGCCAGATTAAGGAAATCCAAGAAACCGCGAACACCGAATTGGAAAAACTTAATGAATGGATGGTCAAACCGGTCGTCGCGAATCTGGTTGACGACATAAAGAAGAAATTCCCGGACGAGAAGATCAGCATCTACCTCAATGATATGCTAGATGCGATCATGTCCAATCTGGAAAAATTCCTCAAGAAGGAGACCAAGGCGGTAGAATTCAGAGAGTACAGTGTCAACGTTATCGTCGACAACCGGGAAACGGAAGATGTGCCGATCATATTCGAGACGAACCCTTCCTACAAGAACCTTTTCGGTACGATCGAGAGACAGGCAGTCATGCCCGGCGTGATTTCCAGTGATTTCCTGAATATCAAAGCCGGATCTCTGCTGCGTGCCAATGGTGGCTATCTGATCGTCAATGCCTTTGATGCCCTCGTGGAACCCGGCGTCTGGCCGGCTTTGAAGCGCACCCTGCGCAACGGGGTAGTCGACATTCAGGTATTCGATCCGTTCTACGTATTCACATCAACCGCAATGAAACCCGAACCGATAACGATCGATGTGAAGATAGTTATGATCGGCAGCCAATGGCTTTACTACATGCTGCTTCATCAGGACGAAGATTTCAAGAAGATATTCAAGGTAAAGGCCGATTTCGATACTGTGATGAACAAGAACACGCAACACATAAACGAATATGCTTCTTTCGTCAAATCGATATGTGATGCAGAAACCCTACTGCCCTTCTCCAAAGAAGCCATTGCCGAGATAGTCGAGTACAGCGTGCGCGTTGCTGGCCGACGGAACAAGCTCAGCACTCGGTTCAATGTCATCGCGGATACGATCCGGGAAGCAGACTACTGGGCACGCCAGGCAAAGCGCAAAGAAGTAACCGGTGCAGACATCGAAAAAGCCATTCGATGCTGGCGTAAGCGCATGAACATGTATGAAGACAAGCTGCAGGAAATGATCGATGATGACGTTCTCATGATAAGCACAAAGGGCAAGACGGTCGGACAGCTGAACGGTCTTTCTGTTTACCAGCTCGGCAACTATGCCTTTGGCCGTCCCGTGCGGATCACTGCCAAGACATCCCTGGGCAGAGCCGGCATCATCAATATCGAGCGAGAGGCAAACCTCGGCGGCCGCACCTACAACAAAGGAGTATTGATCCTGAGCGGTTTCCTGAGGTCCCGGTATGCACAAGAACAACCTATGGCCATTGATGCCACGCTCGGATTCGAACAATCCTACAGCGAGGTCGATGGCGATTCTGCCTCGAGTGCTGAAGTGTACGTTCTCCTCTCAGCCCTTTCCGGAGCTCCCCTGAATCAGGAATTAGCAGTGACTGGATCGGTCAATCAGAACGGCGAAATCCAGGCGATCGGTGGCGTCAATGAGAAGATCGAGGGCTTCTTCGAGGTGTGTAAGGCAAAAGGACTGACCGGTACACAGGGTGTCATCATCCCTCAAGCGAACATCGAAGATCTGATGCTGAAACAAGAGGTCGTGGACGCCGTGGCCGCTAATAAGTTTCGTATCTTCGCCGTCAAGACGATCGATGAAGGCATTGAATTACTGACCGGGGTAAAGGCTGGTCGAAAAACGAAATCGGGATTCGAGAAAAACAGTATAAACCAACGGGTAATGCAGAAGCTGATCGAGTACGCCGAGAAGATGAAAGAATTCGCTAAACCAAAGAAATAGAAAACGAGGAAATATGCGTAGAAGAGGGGGCTCACGCCCCCTCTTTTTGTTATCTCAGCTTGTAAGTAGCTGGTTTTGTCTTCTTAAAGATCTTCGGGTAACGATTGATGATGATGTAAACAGACCGCTCAGGATCTTTGCGGTGGAACCGATATCCGCGTTTCTTTAAACGCTTGGTGATATCACGATAGTGCAGCGCCTTCTTGCTGCGCTTCAAGATATCAATCGTTAGCTCTCTTATTGAAGGTTTTTTCTTTTTCTTCCTGACAACCTTCTTCTTTTTCTTCCTCTTCATCTTCCTCATCTTTCCTCCTTTGCATCAAATACTACATTAGTGTACAACTATGTTAAGTATTCTATTGGGCACATATACCGTCTTTTTGACAGTCTTACCCTCGAGATGGCGTTTTATTTTCTCGTCATCGAACGCCATTTGCTTTATCTGTTCCTCTGGTAAAGTGCCGATGACTGCAAGATGCGAACGCACCCTACCGTTGATCTGGATCACGATTGTCGATGCCTTACTCTTCGTATAGTGCTCGTCGTGCTCCAGCCACGGGTGTTCGACCAAACTCCCCTGACCGCCCGTCATGGACCATAGTTCGTCAGAGAGATGCGGCGCGAACGGTGATAGCAGCTGGATCAATACGTAAATTCCGTACCCATAGACATCGTCGTGCTGCTTCGCCGCATAGAGTGCATTCATGAGCTCCCACAGCGCCGCGATTGCCGTATTGTACTTGAACGATTCCAGATCATTGGAAACCTTCACGATCGTCTGATTGATCTTGATATACAAATCCTCACCATCTCCGGTTATGCTTGCCGGACGCCGCGTGGCTATTTTCCCTTTGTGGTCGATGACCAAACGCCACAAGCGGTTCATGAATCTCTCTGCACCGGTCACACCTTCGTCGCTCCACTCCATCTCGCGATCCGGTGGCGCGGCGAATAGAATTGTCAAACGCGCAACATCAGCGCCGTGCTTGACGACGAACTGTCCCACGGGCACTGCATTACCCTTTGATTTCGACATCACGTCACCGTCTTTCAATACCATACCCAAATTGAACAGCTTAGCGGCCGGCTCATCAACCCCCAGATGGCCTGCGTCGTGGAGAACTTTGGTCAGGAATCGGAAATAGATGAGGTGTCCAGTGGCATGTTCGCTTCCGCCGCCGATGTATTGATCGATCGGTAACCAGCGATCAGCAAGT
>JASFEK010000163.1:0-4658 GCA_050124875.1 Caldifarciminota bacterium
GTACCACATGAGTAGAGCATTGGAGAGCCGCAAATTCCACATAGGGATCTGTCGTGAGGAAGGGACGATCTGCGCCATAAATCACGCAAAATAGTTGACTTTTGTCTATTTTAGGGTATAATAGCGAAAGGAGTTTTGACATGGATGAGCAGAAACAGCCCCTGAATATCGAGCTAAGCCCCGAACAATCAGAAGGCATATATGCCAACGGCGTGGGGATCCATCATACGCCGTCCGAATTCATACTCGACTTTCTGCGCGTTCTACCCGGCGCCAAGAAGGCAAAGGTATTCGCGCGCGTCATCATGACACCTCAGAACGTGCTTCTTTTAAGAAATGCCCTGAACGATAATATCAAGAAATACGAGGAACGTTTTGGCAAAATCAAGATCTTCGGTAAAGAAGAAAAAGAAATCGGTTTTAAAAAAGACAATTGATTTCTTCGTAAAATCCGAGCATCACGCGTATCTCGTCGGTGGCTACGTGCGTGACTCAACGCTTGGCCGGGAATCAGTTGATATCGACATCGTAGTCGAAGGCGACGGCGTAAAGGTCGCACGACAACTCAATGCGAAACTGAAGGGGAAGCTCACCAGCCATGCTGAATTCGGTACAGCAACGATATGCATAAACAGTCATCGAGTTGACTTGGCGAGCGCCCGGACCGAGAAATATCCCTCGCCAGCACATCTCCCCCATGTCTATCCATCAACCATTGTGGAGGACTTAAACCGACGTGATTTCACGATCAACGCCATCGCCATGTCGATCTCCAAGGCGAACTATGGCGAGATATTCGATCCATTCGAGGGCATGAATGATATCAAGAAGAAGCTGATAAGAATCCTCCACCGGAACAGCTTCATTGATGATCCTACGAGAATCTTCAGAGCGCTGCGGTACAAGAACCGCTTTGGTTTCAAGGTTGAAGAAGACACCGAGCGCTTGATGCATGAGGCGATAAAGAGCGGTATGGTGAGCAAGCTGAGCGGGCAGCGTATTCTCAACGAGCTGCAACTGATATTCGAGGAAGAAACCTTTCAACATACGGTTGAAGACTTGGCATCTTACGGTGTCTTCCCGGTGAAGCGCAGCGAACTGAAGAAACTTCCGTCTTCTAATAACCATGCCTTCTATTACTTCGTTTCCAGATTGTCCAAGAATACCGTCCCATTAACCAAAGAAGCGCAGAAGATAGTCGACGATTTCCGCAATATTACAGACACAGCAACTCTGCTACAGAAGACCAGCAAGAAGAGTAAGATCTACAGCATGCTATCACCCCTTACACCAGCCGCGATCGAGGCGATCGCATCTATGCGTTCTGAATTAGCAGACAAAGTCGCGACGTTTCATAGCTTGGACAAGATCAAACCTTTCATTAAGGTAAAGGACCTGCAAAAACGCGGTATCAAGCCTGCTAAGCAGTACACAAAGATTCTAAAGAAGCTCTATTTGCTTCAACTCGACAAGAAGTTACAGAGTAGAAAACAAGCACTGGAATATCTAAAGACACTGAAGAAGAAATGAGCAGCCTGCTCGGTTACATGCTCTCGCTGCCAGCAATTTTGATCGTGATCACCGTGCACGAGTATTTCCATGGGTACATAGCTTACCGGTTAGGCGATCCAACCGCGAAAATCGCCGGCCGCCTTACCTTCAATCCGATAAAACACATCGATGTCTTTGGGTTCATTGCATTCCTGCTGTTTCGTTTCGGCTGGGCAAAACCAGTACCGGTCAATCCTTACAATTTCCGCGATATGCGGAAAGGAATGCTCTACACCTCATTGGCGGGTCCGCTTTCCAATCTGGCCTTTGCCATACCCCTCGGCCTGCTCATACGGTTTTTCCCCGACCTTTTACATAACGACGTATTAATGCCGATCGGCGGAATAATCGGTTTTGGGCTATTCTACAGCCTCATCCTTTCAGCATTCAACTTGATACCCATTCCACCCTTAGACGGCTCGCAAGCGCTGTTCAGCGTACTACCGGCAAGATACGCGCCAATACAATACTGGCTAGAACGTTACGGGTTCATGTTACTGCTCGGGCTCATATTCTTTGACCGGATAACCGGTATCCCAATTCTATGGGGATGGATAGGTCCGTTTGTCACATTCTTTGGTCAGTTGTTCGCCGGGACGCCCGGGTTCTGGGCATTCATACAAAAATTCTGGATCTAGTGGCGGCCATTATCTCCCCAATATTGTAGGAGCAAAAACATGCATAAGTTGCTCAAGATACTCATACCAATCGCTGCGATCATTGTTATTCTCCTCATCGTCGGGTACTTCCTGTTAATGTCGTTCTTAACCCCTGCCCGGATGCAAGCCCTGGCACAGAAAATGGCTACAGAGACGCTGCAGCGGCCTGTGGAAATCGGCCGCGTTGGATTACGCTTCGGTTTGGGAATCGGCATTACGATCAGCGACATATCAGTGCCCAATACCGAGGGTTTCAGACGCCGGCCAATGATTGAGATCGAAAGGACAACACTCAATCTGCAGTTGTTACCTTTATTCACCCGCCGTGTGGTCATAAGCCGTATCGAACTGCGGCGGATGAATGCCAATGTTGAGCGGAATAAGAAGGGACAACTGAACTTTGCTGGTATCATGCCGCAGGAAGCACAGGGTTCAGGCTGGGCTATTGCCCTGTCTCATATCAGGGTCCGCGACAGCCGCGTGCAATACTGGGATACGCAGACGGGGACCGAGTACACAGTTGATAAGATCAACCAGGACATAAGATTCCGTGGTAACGAAATCGCCGCATCCGGGAAATTGAAGACTGTTGTTCCAGCGCAGCAAACCATCCCTGACCTGGCATTGACCATCAGGAATTCGATCGAATACGATACACTGACAAAGGACATCAATGTAAGGAGTTTGACCATCGCGGCAAAATCCCTGCAACTGAAGCTATCTGGAAACATCGAGCAGGGAAAGGATTTAGACTTGAAGGCTAATATGAGTATCAGCGAATTAGCCAAACTCCAAAGCCTTATCCCAACCGGTTCACGGCCTGAAGCGTTTGAGGGCTCGATATCTGGTGTTTTCCAGGTCCAGGGCACACTGCAGAAGCCGGCAATCGACGGCCAGTTCGATCTGAAGAATATTTCATTTGTGCCCAAAGGTATGGTACGCGGCATCGATAAGATCAGTGGGAAGATACTCTTTGATCAGGAATCGATCGAGGAGATCGATGTCAGGGGCAATATGGGAAGCACAAGGTTCACGATCACAGGAACTGTATCACGTGTTTTCACCAAGCAAGCGCGTCTCGATATGAATATTGACCTGACTGGGGATCTCAAGGATTTTAAAGGCATGACAAAGGAAATGGAACAGGTCGATCTAAAAGGCGCACTAGCCTCACAATTCGGCGTAAAGGGTACAATAAGTAAACCGGAGTTTTCAGGCGATATCAAAATCGATGATGCCAGGATCGACAAGATCGGTTTAGGCAAACCCGTCAGCAATATGGACCTGCGCGCCCGTTTACAGGGAAGCGGCTTAAGGATAACAAGTTGCCAGGGCGATATTGGACGCTCGGATTTCGCGCTTACCGGTACAATCTCAGATTTCTCAAAACCGGTCATTCGTATTGATAACCGCTCCCGGTATATTGACCTCGATGAACTCATGCCGCAAACAGAAAAACGTACGGCCAAACAAGGACAGGCCGCGCCGCTGACCATGAGTGGCAGCTTAAAGATAGACCGGCTCACGGGTATGGATATGGAATTCAGGAACATAAACACTACCTTCGCGTATGAGAATGGTGTCATCGACTTGAAGGATTGCCGGGCACAGACATTCGACGGCGATGTGTTCCTGAGTTTCTACTATGACGCAAACAACCCTGAGCCGTACAGGCTATTCACGCGTATGCAATCAGTATCTTCGCAGAAGATCCTCCAGCGATTCCTGCGTATGGACCGCGTGCAAGGAATCCTGAGCGGAAGCGCCAATTTCAAAGGCCGGGGCCTGGACGAGAATTCAGTTGTGTCTAATCTCGATGGAGCAGGAAATCTACGATTCACCAATGGTACATTCAGCAACTTCCCTCTACTCACCAAACTGCTCGGCTGGTTAGGCATGAAAGATTACAAGAATGTTCAATACAACAACATGCAGGGGACCTTCACGATAAAACAGGGACAAGCAAGGGTCGAGGGCTGGACTGTCTCGTCACGGGTCGGTGATTTTCTCACTGAAGGCACGATCGGTCTTGACGGCAGACTCAACCTTGACGTAGCAGCGACCCTTTCCAAGACCAGCTCCAACACAGTGAAGAAATACCATGGCGACTGGCTGTTCTATGTGGATAAAGACGGTCGAGCCGTCATAGATATCGTAGTGACCGGTAAGCCACACGCGCCGACTTTCCGGCTGAACAGCACAAAGATCAAGCAACGGTTAAAGGGACAAATCAAGAATAAGTTCGAGCAGAAGAAAAAGGAATTCGAGCAACAGATCAAGGATTGGCTGAAGTGGTAGTAGAGGATATACTACAAGATGCCTGAGCTACCCGAAGTCGAGACCATTAAGAAAGAATTAAGACCGAAGATACGGAATAAGAAGATTGTAGGCTGCGAAATGCTGCGTCCCGATGTCATTGCGCATCCGGAACCAGCCGCGTTCTGTAAA
>JASFEK010000164.1:0-4641 GCA_050124875.1 Caldifarciminota bacterium
CATTTATGCTTTCGGTCATCTGGGTGATGGCAACATTCACGCCGATGTCAGCATCGAGAAGGCAAAAGAGATCTCAGGAGCCGAGATCGAGAAGCTGCGGCGCGAGGTATACGAAACAACAATATCGCTGGGGGGAACAATAACCGCAGAGCACGGCGTCGGGCTCTCTAAGATCCCCTATCTTTCAATGGCACTGGATAAAAGGCAAATCGAACTGATGAGAAAGATAAAAGCAATTTTCGATCCTAAGAACATTCTCAATCCGGGAAAGATATTTCCAGACTCATGAGTTTGGTCGATTGCAGTAATAAATAATTCAAGATAATGAAGGATGAAGGTTCAGCGGTCGCGAAAAACCATACGGCTTCGTTTCACGGTTTCGTACAACGACAGACGATCTTTTTCGACCCAACCCTTTAATCGTCCTTAAGATATGAAAGGAGCAGAATGCACTTATTGAACCTAGATAGACTCTCCGGACAGGATTCAATGCTCATCTTTCATGCTCTAGCCAGGTTAGGCTATGAAGGGCTTGTCATCGTATCACCAGCCGAGCCACTGGCGAGCGTCGGTTATTTCCAGGATGCGGCCAAAGAGATCGACTTGGAGTACTGCCGGAATAACAACATATCGGTCATGCGCCGTGAGGTGGGCGGCGGCGCAACTTACCTCGACGAGAACCAAATATTCTACCAGGTTATCTGGGATTCTAAGAACTCGAAATTCCCGCGGCCGGTCAAGGAGATATTTGAGTTCCTTTCCATGCCGCCCTGCGAAACGTATCGCAAATTTGGCATTGACGCATCGTTCCGTGCTGAGAACGACATCATCACCGACAAGGGACAAAAGATCGCTGGTGAAGGCGGTGGTGATATTGGCGATTCCATGGTGTTCGTCGGCGGGATCCTGATGGACTTCGATTACCGGACGATGAGCAGAGTGTTGAAGGTGCCGGACGAGAAGTTCCGCGATAAAATATTCAAGAGCATGGAAGAGAATCTAACAACAATGAAAAGGGAATTAGGCGCTGTTCCACCCCGCGCCGAAATAAAAAAGGTGCTTGTTGAAAGTTTCGAACGAATTCTTGGACGTCTGGAGCCGGTCGACATTGACCGCCGGACACTGGATAAGATAAAGGAACTCGAAAAATGGTTCATGTCGGATGAATTCCTCCATAAGAAAACGCCGAGGATACCGCAGGGAGTGAAAATAAAAGAGGGAATCGAAATATTGTACGGTCTCTACAAGGCAAAGGGTGGTCTGATCAGAACCGCCGAGGAGATCGAGAACAAGAAACGAATAAAGGACATCGTAGTTTCTGGGGACTTCAATCTTTTCCCGAAGGACTCACTCGCTGAGATCGAAAAAGACTTGAAAAATAAGGACTTTTCAGAGGAAGTGATCCAGAGTACGATCGAGAAGACGTATGGACGTAAACATATCGAATCGCCGGGCGTCGTCCCTGAGGATATCGCCAAAACGATCACCGAAGCCAAGTAGGACGTGGTCATTGTGTCATTTAATCACTCGTTATGCGGCACCAGAATGATTGACAGAACATGCAATATGCATATAATAACCATTGAAAAATCTGAATGAGTTGGGATAGCAGCAAGATCAAAAATGCATAGCATAGGAGGTTAATAGGCACTCCACTCATTCTTAGCACATAGACAATTCATGCAATAAATGCTTATGCTTTTTTCATTATTATAGGAGATACTTAATAATGATTAACTTGAAAAAAAGTGATCCGAAATTCAAGTGGGAGATAATAAAGAAAGAGGGCGGTGAGGGGTTACTCAAGTGCTTTGGCTGTAGTGATTGTGCTGCCAGCTGCCCGGTCCGGTATTTCGACGAGCGTTATAATCCCCGAAAGATCATCCGTCTTACACTGTTGGGCATGAAGGACCAGGTCCTCTCCTCACCATTTCTGTGGTTCTGCGCGCATTGTCATGCATGTACTGAAAGGTGTCCGCAAGGCATAAAGGTCGCCGAGCTGATCAATGCGATAAAGAATTATGCAGTTGACCAAGGATACTGTCCTGAAGGATACAAGATGCAACTCGATCTGCTCCAGAAAATGGGACGCTTGTATGAGGTAGAGGACTTCGATCTCAAGAAACGCAAGCGTCTGGGTTTGCCGCCGATCGACAAAACCATTCCCGATGTCGCCAAAATCCTTGAGCAGACGGATATACTGAAGGTACTTAAGAAATGAAAAAATACGCACTCTTCTTGGGCTGCACGGTGCCGGTTCGAGCCCAGCACTACGAATTGAGCGCTCGTAATGTTGCCCGGAATTTGGGTATCGATCTGGTCGACATACCTGGTGCTTCGTGCTGCGGATTCCCCATGAAAGCGGTAGACGCTGAGACCTCACTGCTCATTGCCGCGCGGAATCTGGCACTTGCCAGCCAGCAGAAACTGGACGTTGTTACGCTCTGCAACTCATGTACCGCCATGTTATCCGATGCCCAGATTCAGCTAGAGGATAAAGCTTTTCGCACCAAGTTCAAGAAGGTGGGCTTGAGTTACCCGCACGAAGTCAAGGTCAGACACTTCGTGAGAATGCTGTACGAGGATATCGGTCTCGATAACATCAAGAAATCCGTAAAGAAGCCACTCAACCCGCTCAAGATCATGCCCCATTATGGCTGCCATTACATGCGGCCTTCGGCCCTTTACAGCTTTGACAACGCAGAAGTACCCCACACGCTCGATGAACTGGTCCAGGTAACCGGTGCCGAGACTCTAGAATACACCGACAAGAAGATGTGCTGTGGCGGCTCCGTACTCGGCATTGATGAAAAATTGGCTGTAACCATGGCAAACCACAAACTGGAGATCGCCAAAAAGAAGAACGCCGATGCCCTTGTCTCAATATGCCCGTTCTGCACAGTGATGTACGAGGATAATCAACGCAAAGCCGAGGCCCAATTCAATACCCAGTACGGTATCCCCGTCCTCTACTATCCACAACTACTGGGCTTGAGCTTCGGCCTCGACGGTAATGCCGTCGGCTTGAGATTCAATCGCATAAAATCAGCAACACTGCTCGAGAAAATCGGGGAGGTTTAGCATGAGGGTAATGATCTGCAGCTGCCACAACCTGATCCAACTGCCGAAACTAGAACTCGGGCCCGACATCAAGGTCGAGCAATTTGACAATCTCTGTAAGATGAAACCAGCGATCGATCCCGAGGAGAAAGTAGTAATCGCCGGATGTAGCCCGAATCTAATGGAAGGAATTTTCCCCGGTCTCAATGCTGAATTCGTGAACCTGCTCGAACATGTCGCGCTCGTCGGACATCCAGGAGAAAACGCAGCCCAGCTGATCAACGCCGCTGTCCACAAACTAGAAGAAACCAAACCAGTCAAGACCAAGGTCTTCGAGATCAAGAAAAAGAATGCTCTAGTCATCGGCGGCGGTGTCGCCGGGATAGAAGTGGCGGCACAACTTACGAGGAATGGCGTACCGGTGACCCTGGTCGAGAAAACATCCTTTCTCGGGGGAACCGTGGCCCAACTCGACCGCCTATACCCTGAGGGCACACCCTACAGCCATACCTTGATGCCCTTGATCAACCAATTGCAGGAACAGGATAGCATTGTCCGCCTCCTCAACACTGAGGTAATCGACGTAAAAGGCCGCATCGGCGACTATACGGTGAAGCTAAGAACGCACCCGCGCGGCGTGGTCGAATGTGTCAATTGCGGCAAGTGCGTTGACGTGTGTCCGGTAGAAGTCAATGATGCCGGCAAGAAGCGTAGGGCGATCTATTATGTACCCACTTATCCGGATATGTATGCGATCGATTTTGCCGCTTGCACCAAGTGCGGTGAATGCGTCAATATCTGTCCGGGCAAGATCGACCTCGAAGGAAAGCAAAGGGATCACGAAACAGAAGCCGGCGCAATCGTCGTGGCCACCGGACTCAACTGGTATGACGTGAGCAAGGTGGAAGAATACGGCTACGGGCGTCTGGACGGAGTCATGAAAACACTAGAATTCGAAAGGGCGGTTGCCTCCGGCAACCTGCATCCGAAGAAAGTCGCCATCATCTACTGCGCAGGCTCCCGCGACTCGAAGCATCTGCCCTATTGCTCGAAGATATGCTGCATGCTCGGACTAAAGGAAGCAAAGCTGATCAAAGACCGATTCCCCGATACCGAAGTCTACATAATCGCCATGGACATGAGAAGCTATGGCACCTTCGAATACCTTTACAACACCCTACGCGAGAAGGGTGTATCCTTTATCAAGGGAAAACCGTCCGAGATATACAGACGTGACGGCGATCTTGTGGTCCGCACCGAAGACCTCTATACCAATGAACTGCTCGAGATCGATGTCGACACCGTCGTGCTGAGTTCTGGTTTCGTTGCCGATCGTGAAACATTCAATAAATTGAAGATCAATCTTAATAATGACTTCCCTGTACTATTTGAGAACGCCGGTTTGGGTAACACTGAAATGCCGCGCGGAATATTCACGGCCGGTGCGGCAACGTTTCCCGGCGGGGTTACCGAAACGCTGATCGACGCGCGCAAGGCGTCTCATTCAACCCTCAATCTACTGCGCAGCGATAAGGTCGAAACCAGGCTGCCGCAGGCCGTCGTTGATGACGATCAGTGTAG
>JASFEK010000165.1:0-4640 GCA_050124875.1 Caldifarciminota bacterium
ACCTCGGCTCTGAATACTCGGTGGTCCCTTTCCAATACAACACCCTACTACGGTATATCAACATAGCAACCTATGTCTATTCGGTATTCTACTTCATCGTCTTGCTCGTGGCATGTTCTGCCATAGCGAACACCATGCTCATGATCGTATTCGAGAGAACCAAGGAGATCGGCACGATGAAGGCGCTAGGCTTGAATAACCTTTCGATCGTTGGTCTCCTGACGATTGAAGCGGGTATGATCGGAATCATAGGTAGTGCCCTCGGAAGTGTTTTCGGCGCCATTCTTAGCTACTGGTTGAAATACCAAGGCATAGACATTAGTATGATGTCCTCAACAACTTCGTCAGACATGCCTTTCGGTCCGATAATCTATACTGCTCCAACACCATTCATTATCATTACCGCCTTCATCCTCGGCTTGATCGTTACCATCATCGTCGCCCTATTACCAATAAGCCGGGCAACGAGAATAAACCCGGCAAAAGCTTTGAAAACCGTATGAAAGTGATGAAAACAGTAATAATCAGCACAATAGTATCAGCAATGTACCTGTCTGCAGAGAGCGGACGTGAGATCCTTGAACGGGTTGACGACAACACCGTGGTCACCACATCCAGGTATGACGCAAAAATGATCATCAGCCTGGGAGGCACAATACGCGAGAAGAGATTCACTGGCTACTCCGAAGGCAAAGAAAGAGCATACATGGAATTCACCTATCCAGCACGAGATAAGAGAACGCGATTCCTGAAAATTGAAGACGAGATGTGGATGTACTTGCCCGCGGTTGAAAAGGCAACAAAGATTGCCGGGCACATGCTGCGGCAGAGCATGATGGGTAGCGATTTTTCCTACGATGATATCGTGGAGAATGAAAAATTGATTGAGCTATACGAAGTCGAGTTAGCAGGAACAGATACTGTCGATGGACAGCCATGTCATGTATTGGAGCTTACCGCTAAGGTCCCTGAAGTCACCTATTATTCGAGAAAAACATGGGTCGATAAGGAGCGATATGTTGCCCTTAAAGCAGAATTGCACGCGAAGAGCGGTAAATTAATGAAGGAAATCACGGTCAGTAAGTTCGAGACGATTGGCCAATACAGGTTCCCCACCTCGATCAGAATGGTGAACAAGCTACGCCGGGATACATACACCGAGCTCATACTCGACAACGTAGAGCTCGACATAAAAATACCAGACCGGATATTCAGCAAGGCCTACCTAGAGCGGAAATAGCGAGGTACATCGACGGTTTCCCCTCGTCTGCTATTTTTATTAGCAGACTCGGGATACTCATTTTCACATTCGCCTCACAAAACAGATGCGAGTAAAAATCGTAACGGTTTCGCAAGACGATTCGGTCCCGTCTATCGAAAATAGAAAACGCGTTTCGGCAACCGTATCGCATTTCGGCACCGAAAAACGACAAACCGTCTTATCCGTTCTTGACAAGAACACGAATTGTAGTAAACTAAACCAATGCAAGACAAGAAGGCCACAACGTTCTGGGATATCGAAAAGCAGAGGACCTGGCGTATTTACGTTCTGTTTGGTTTCCTGGTTTCTCTATATTTCACTTCAGTCTTCATTATTTCCACCATCGTGAAGATCATAATTCACCTCAGACGATCCCTGGCCACTCCGGCATTGGAATTCCACCTCTTTGGAATGGATACCTTGATTGTCTTGCTCATCGCACTTGTCGCTGCACTCATGCACTGGTATTACTCAAACCGCAACGTCGTTCCGAAGGTTCTCCATCTTCTCCACGCGCAACCGCCGGACAAGCACGACCAGTACCACGCAAAATTCGATAATGTCGTCGATGAGATCAGCACGGCGGCTGGCGGGATAGCCGTCGATCGCTACATCATGCCGACCGGCGCAATGAATGCTTTTGCACTTGCTGATCTTCAGGGACGAAAGGTTGTCGGTATCACAGAGGGGCTACTATCCCGCGTCACGCGCGCTGAACTGCAAGCTGTCGTCGCCCATGAAATTGCCCACATCTTGTCCAACGATAGCCTGGAAACAACGATCACGTGCTCTCTCTTTGGCATGTACAGCGAACTATTTGCCCAATTCACGAAGATGATGGGCAGCCATCAGATGAGTGCAAGACCGCTATTCGAAAAGGAATCCAGTAAGGATGAGCTTACGCTGGGGGTGCTTGCCATACCTTTATTCATTCTCCTCTTCTTCTTTGATCTGGGTAGCCACTTCCTGAATATGTTTATCTCGCGCGAGAAGGAATACCGCGCTGACGCAGCCGCAATCCGACTGACACGTAACCCCTTGAGTCTAGCCAGCGCCTTGTATCGTATTGGCACGCACTGGCGTGGGGCAGGAACAGTGGGTGAACATATAAGACCAATATTCATGATGAATCCTCAGTACAGTCAGCTCGATGAGAAAGAGGGAATGATCGCCGCAATGTTCTCCACCCACCCCCCGCTAGCACAGAGAATAAGGATTATTCTCGACACGGCACATGCTGATATTGATGTTATCGCTGATCAGCTGAACAAAAGCAGGGCCGACAAAACCGTATCAGAAACTGCCAAGATCGGTATCCGCTTCATGGCTCAACAAGATAATCGATGGCAAGGACCTTACACCTTGATGCAGCTGCAGACCCTCGAATGGATAGCGCCGGAGACGCGCCTGAAAGTTGCTGGACAGGAAGAGACATTCGAGGCACGTGAGATACCAGCGCTCAGCTATTTCTTCCAGAAGCGGAACGAACCAATCTGGAAAATACGGCGCATTTGCCCCAAGTGCCGGGAATGGCTCATCCCTCAGGAATATGAAGGTCTCTATGTGTGGCGCTGTGCGTATTGTAACGGCATTCTCGCTGAACAAGGCAAGCTTCCCCGGATATTTGTACGTGAGGACAAGGGGTTCACTCCTGGTGTGCAGCGTTTAGCAACGGTGATAAAGAAAGAAACGATGACAAAACAACCACACTTCAATCTACTGCTGGATGCAATACATAAACGCCGCTGTCCGAAATGCGGCAAAACAATGAATCACAAATTTTACAGTTATGCCTACCATGTCGAGATTGACAGGTGCTCTGAGTGTAAAGTAATATGGTTTGACGCTGACGAGCTGGAAACTCTACAATGTCTGATCGAAATGGATAATGACTAGGGGTGCAGCGTCACACGGGCGGCACAGAAAATTTCACCGGCATAAATCGAATGTAGGGTTAGCGAATACTCCGCCGCAATCGCTTTGATATCATTCTTATCATAATATCTTTTGTATATTTTGAAAACCCTGCCGTCATTCAATGTTCTCTTCTGAAAACCTTCCTTGGCGCGATATTTCTTGCGCGTTTCACTCCACGACCCGTCTATCCATAGCACATCGGCATTGGGTTTCAGTATCCGCCTAAGTTTCTTCCAGAACAAGCGTTCATTGTCTTTCTGCAGATGACTCATGAAAAACCCGACCACGGCAGCATCATATACCTTAGAGAAGAAACGCACATCCATGAAGTTACCCTTCACGAAATGTACGTCCACGTCCATGTCTAACTCCTTCATCCGTTTCTGACATTCACCGAGCATACGGCGCGACTGGTCGACGAGGGTTATACCCGTACAATTACCACCGTAATACGGCAACCAGAAACCAGTACCGCAGCCGACGTCGATGAGATGTCCGCGACCAAAATCACGGCACATGAGTTCTATCGCCTCAACATCCTTTTTGTATACCTCAGGTTCTGGAATACCTGGCCCCTTACCCTGATATATCTCGTCATATTCACGTGCCCGCTCATCGTAGTACTCCATCATCTCCGCTTGCCAGTGCTCTTTCACTTGTCTGTAAACCCTATGATTCTCCCCTCACGCACAACCGGCACTGCATCATAGAGATCATGCTGTACCGCATGGGTGATATCTTCTCGCAAATCATTCTCAATGAGGTATCTACCGCTGAAACTACCGGCCAGCAGATCCTCTATCCTCTCACGCGCTGCGTTGAATGTGATGGCACACAAGTCGGCCTCGGCGCTTCTTGGCAACTCGGTATGACTGATGACCGCACCACAAGCCAGGTAGTCCTCAATAGCAAATACCGGGTAGGCAGCTGCCTTGTCATACACGATCCGCTCCCCGGAATCGATTGCACGCTGCTCCCCGGCTGCGACAACAGTGATATTGCGCTGTTCCCTTGGCGCGGCCTTCAACAATAATCTCCCGACGGCGCGGGCATTAAGGAAACAACCAATATATACTGTATCCTCATCCTGTGCCAGAGCCGCACAGGATGCTCCGTTGGGCGAATAGAGGACGACCTTGCGGATGCTGCCAGACGGCACATCAAGGTAGCTATGGGGTGATATGGTATACTTTGTCTCGCCCGGTTTCCCCGACATCTCTGCACCCAATGAAACAGCCAAAGCCCTGCCCTTTGCCTGATCAGCAACTGGATATATGGTGAATCCGTTTGCGACGGCGGTTGTTACTGCCGTACTGAAACGCAGAGCATCAACAATGACAACTATGTCATTCTTCTTCAGGGCGAAACGGACACCATCCACACCCCAGTCCAGCTGTATCATAAGTGCTCTTTCATTTGAGCATCTTTCATTACCGTACTCTGGGTATCAAGGTTCACGTAC
>JASFEK010000166.1:0-4566 GCA_050124875.1 Caldifarciminota bacterium
CGGAATTAGAGGAAACTGATGTGCTATCGGATATCCTGCTGCATCAGAACTACCCTAACCCTTTTTCTGCTAGCACGAGTGTTCAATTTATGTTGCCTGAAGCAGCTGATGTTACCTTGAAGCTTTACAATGCTATTGGTCAAGAAGTGATGACTCTGGTAGACGCAGAACTACGTGCAGGTGTGCATAACATCGCGTTGAATGCGACCGGACTACCGAACGGTGTGTACTACTATCGGCTCAATAGTGGTGGAGAGAGCTGGACACGACACTGTATTCTACTAAGGTAAGTGATCATATCTCTTGGAATCTGTTGATTTCCACAGGGGGGTTTTTTGCCATTCCACGTAGATAGATTCCGTGTTTGTTTCAAGGAAGTTGTCGGAGAGGATCCTTCTTCCGTACTACATATTAGATTATCTGAATACAGATTAATGAAAACTCCGGTGAAGAAGGCGCATTTCATCAAAAGATTGATGGATAAATTGACTGCCAAATATCCAAAGCGGGTTGCCAATAAGGTGATGCTTGAATGCGGTTATATGATGCGTGATGGCGTCAGCCACTGTATTAACGAACATAGAATAGAGAATATGAAGCAGTTGTTTAAAGATTCCAAAAACTTAGAAGACTTCGTTCGAAAGTTTGGCAAGCATAGCGGTGGTAGGCTAGCGATTGAAGGCAATATAATCAGGGCGAGCTACGATCGATGCTATTGCGGATCAGTGAGTCAAACAAAAGAAGAAATTTCTTTAACTTATTGCTATTGCGGCGCCGGATGGTATAAGAGGCTCTTTCAGGAGGTTCTCGGTAAACCAGTAGGTGTTAAGATTTTGAGATCTATAGCCAGTGGTGCCGATACCTGTGAGCTGGAAATACGCATCAAATAGCAGAGTAGTATTTATCCCTGGTTTCAGGATATGAGAAATGTAAGAAAGTATGGAAAGGCACCCTTCAATGTTGCAGTAATCCACGGAGGCCCGGGTGCACCCGGTGAAATGGCACCGGTGGCACGCGAGCTAGCCCATAGTGTGGGTGTTCTGGAACCTTTCCAGACTGGCGACACGGTTGAGAAACAGGTTGAAGAGCTTAGGGCGATTCTCACTGAAAATGCTGCGCTGCCGGTGACACTGATTGGCTATTCGTGGGGTGCGTGGTTGAGTTTTATTACGTCCTCCTGTCATCCATCATTGATCAGAAAACTCATACTCATCAGTAGTGGTCCTTTCGAAGAGAAGTATTCGCGCGATATTATGAAAAAACGTCTGTCCAGACTGGTCGATGCAGAACGGCAGGAGACTCTTTCATTGATCGACTCCTTCAACGTCCCGAACCGGGATAACATGAGCAAGAAAATGGCTCGTTTTGGTCAATTGATCTCAAAGGCGGATTCATACGATCCGCTGCCCCATGCCGATGAGGTCGTTGGTATGCAGTTTCGTGTCTTTCAGAAGGTATGGAAGGACGCTGAGCAGTTGAGACGCAGCGGTGAGCTGCTCAAATCTGGCAAACATATTCAGTGTCCTGTGTTGGCCATACACGGTGCATACGACCCGCACCCGGCAGAAGGTGTTGAGAAACCATTGTCCGGGGTCTTGAAAGAATTCAAGTTTATACTACTTCGGAACTGCGGACATACTCCTTGGATAGAGCGGCAGGCCAGGGATGAGTTCTACAAAATACTTAAGCGAGAATGCAGATAATTTCATCTGGAGACAAAGTAGCTCTGAGGACGGCTCGTCCTTTGGACCTCGAAGCATATTTAAGATGGATGAAAGGTGGCGAGTGGTTGCAGTATGATGCCCCTTGGGATGACTTGAGTGATTTCGTATTGCCTGCAGTAGCAAGGGAACGATTCACAAAGCGATTCCTGAATGATACTTCAAAACCGCGACAAAAGGCAATTATCTGTCTGAAAGAAAATCAGAACACGCCGTTGGGTTGGACGAACCGCTACGGAAACGATAGATTCCCGGATGAGTGGCTTATCGGGATTTGTATTTGTGAGGACGATTATTTGAACAAAGGATTCGGTACTGAAGCTTTTGGACTATGGGTCGATTATTTATTCTCTAACTCTAAGATTCATCGAATCGGTTTTGCCACGTATTCATTCAACCGGAGGATGATACGGCTGGGTGAGAAATTAGGATTCAGGCACGAAGGTACTGATCGCGAAATCATCTACTGGCACAATGAATGGCTGGACCGGCTGCATTTCGGAATGCTGCGCGACGAATGGGTATCGGCGAGAAGCATGCCTATTGACAAATAGCACTAACTACTATATAATAGAAGGTATGAATAAGAAAATAATGCCGAACGCACGATATCTTGAGGAAAAGTTGCAGAAATTTAGGGAAATCTGCCGTACACAGAGCCTGAAGATCACTCCACAACGGCTTGCGATTTACCAGGAACTGATATCTTCGAAAGAGCATCCCTCGGCGAGCGCGATATATGAGCAGATAAAGAAGTACTACCCGAATATCTCACTCGGCACAGTGAACAGCACTCTTCTCGTCTTCTCCAGCATCGGCCTGGCAAAGGTCGTGGAATCTTCTGGCGACCCTAAGCGCTTTGATCCAGACCTGGAACCCCATCACCATTTCAGGTGTGTCAAATGCGGTAAGATCATTGATTTCCACAGTGCTGCTTACGACCGGATGGCGATTCCCTCGGAGATTGAGAAGAGATTCACCATTCTGGAAAAGAAGGTTCATCTCGAAGGGCTCTGCGACAAATGCCGAACGAAAGCGTAGGTTGGGGAATAAATTTTGAGAATTAGTAGCAAAAACAAAAATATTTAGTATCACTAAAATGAATATTGCTGACAAGAAAGGCAAATGAGATTCCCATGTTTGCTGAGCGTGAACCTTTGAGTTCAGAGAAATTGTTGTATTTAGTCTAAAAAGAATCAGAGATAAAAAGGAGGCTTAACATGGCAGAGAAACAAAAAATACTGACCAATAATTTTGGCAAGCCGGTCGACGATGATCAGAATAGCATAACGGTTGGTGTTCCAGGACCCACCATACTGGAAGACATTCATGCTGCCGAGAAACTGGCGCACTTCAACCGGGAACGCATTCCGGAGCGCGTTGTGCACGCCAAGGGTGCGGGTGCAGGAGGTTATTTCGAAGTGACTCATGATGTTACCAAATACACGAGAGCCAAGTTCCTCTCCGAGATAGGCAAACGCACTGAGGTGTTCGCTCGCTTCTCCACGGTCGGTGGAGAAAAAGGCTCGGCCGACTCAGCGCGTGATCCCCGTGGTTTTGCAGTGAAATTCTATACTGAAGAGGGTAACTACGACATGGTCGGCAATAACACGCCGGTCTTCTTCATCCGCGATGTCATCAAGTTCCCAGACTTCATTCATACTCAGAAACGGAACCCGGCAACGAATGCGAAAGATCCGGATATGTTCTGGGATTTTCTTTCGCTCACCCCGGAATCAGTACATCAGGTAACGATCTTGTTTTCTGACCGCGGCACGCCCAAGAGCTACCGCCACATGAACGGTTACGGCGGTCATGCATTCAAATGGTGGAATGATAAGGGAGAATACTGCTGGATAAAACTGCACTTCAAGACAGTGCAGGGTGTGCAAAATCTAACCCGGCAGGAGGCGACGAAGCTAGCTGGTGAGAATCCTGACCATGCCACCGACGATCTTTATCAGGCGATAAAACGCGGTGAATATCCTGCCTGGGATGTCCAGGTGCAAATCATGAAACCGGAACAGGCAAAGGACTACAAGTTCAACCCGTTCGATATGACAAAGGTTTTGCCACACGGTGACTTTCCAGTGATGCCG
This sequence comes from Caldifarciminota bacterium, assembly GCA_050124875.1. Classification (GTDB taxonomy): domain Bacteria; phylum Hydrothermota; class Tepidihabitantia; order SM23-42; family SM23-42; genus SM23-42. The sequence goes on from JASFEK010000166.1 coordinate 3,821, forward strand.
CTTGGCCGCATGGTACTGAACCGCAATCCGGAGAACTACTTTGCCGAGGTAGAACAGTCGGCATTCTGTCCAGGAAACTTCGTACCTGGTGTCGGTCCATCACCAGACAAGATGCTTCAGGGCCGGATCGTCTTCTACCATGACGCGCATCGCTACCGCCTTGGTCCTAACTACCATTTGATACCCGTGAATTCACCAAAGGGCGTGAAGGCGAGTAACTATCAGCGTGATGGTGCTATGAGGGTTGACGAGAATGGCGGCGGCGCACCCAATTATTATCCCAACAGCTTTGAGGGACCACAGCCACAGCCCGAAATGGCAGAGCCGGCAGTTGAATTTTCTGGCAAAGCTGCGCGCCAGCCACACAACCATCCCAATGATGATTTTGTACAGGCTGGTACCCTCTATCATAAGGTGATGACCGATATGGACCGCGATCATCTTGTTGGTAATATCGTCGATCATCTTGGTAATGCCCAGAAGCGCATACAGCTACGGCAAACTGCTCTCTTTTATAAGGCTCACCCGGAATATGGAACACGGGTTGCCCAGGGATTGAAGCTGGATGTCAAGGAAGTTGAGCGTCTGGCCAAGATGTCCCAGGAAGAGAGGGCGAAGGCGACCAAGTAAGGGCGGTCAACAAAAGATTGCCGTTATTATTGGTGCTCGTCGACCATTGCAGTAAATGGCCGGGCTTCGCACCCGGCCATTTTCCTACGCGGGGCGTTCAATTTCATATTGGTGCT
>JASFEK010000167.1:0-4565 GCA_050124875.1 Caldifarciminota bacterium
CGGTGTACAGGTCGTCTAAGGAGATGGATAAATGACTTCAAAAAACAATAAGAAGGATAAGAAAAAGAAGAAGAAGATTGTTGTGGAGGAAGAGAAAAAACCACTGGTTGCCTATTTGAGTTTTCCCGCTTTTCTCACCATTGTCTCTTCGTCGGTTGAAGTTTTTCGCAAGGAAACTATCGGTTACTTGGTGGGGATCAAGGCGGAAGACAAATTCATGGTGGAGTACGCAATCCCTTATCAGACAGCGGAGAGCGGCTATGTTCATGCGACCGTCGATATGGATAGAGTAGGAAGAATCAATGAGATTCTCAGCAAGGTTTCCCAGGGACAGGGGCTTGAATTCGTGGGTGACTTTCATTCCCATACTGTTTTCGGCAAGAGTCCAGCAACCGTGGTGCCGTCCGATACCGATCTCATGTCGACAATCCCCGGTGAATGTAATATTATTTGTGCGGTGAACATGAAAAAACGGGCGGTGCGCTGGTACGAAAGTGACCGGGGTGTTCTTTCCGGTACAATTGGAGAATACCGTATCGAGATTGGTGGTTATTATGTCGAGAAGGCAGCTATCGGGCGGCAGTATGAACGAATTACCATAAAATGCCCGGCCGTCACCGGTATCGTGGAGGAGAAAAAATAGCATGCCGATAATCGGTATCGGTATTGATCTGGTTGAAGTGAAGAGAATCGAAAGTGCAGTCAAGAATCGGAAGAATTTCCTTGAACGGATCTATACTCAGGAAGAGATCAAGGTGAATCCACGTGGAGAATTTCGCTTCCAGGAACTGGCCGGTAGGTTCGCGGTTAAAGAAGCATTCTTCAAGGCGATAAAAACCGGCTGGCGCGGCGGCGTGACGTTTAGCGACGTGATCGTGCTGAATGAGGCATCAGGTGCGCCATATATAAAGCTCACGGGCAAGGCAAAAGAGATTGCCGATTCGCTAGGCGTGAAACGCATCTTGGTAAGCATCAGTCATATCGATAACCTGGCCACAGGTATGGTGATCGTAACCGACGAATAGGAGGGTTGATGAAGGAGATGGTCTTTTTGTTTGATGGGCAAGGTGCTTTTCGACCGGGCGTCGGCAAGGAATTATGTAAGACTTATCAAAAGGCCAGAGAGATGGTAGAGCAGAGTAGTGGAATATTGGGCTACGACCTAACCGAATGTTTGTGGGGTGATAAAGCAAACGATACCGCAGGTCGAACCAGTATCGCCCAGCCGGCGATCAGTGTGGTCTCTCTTGCTTATGCCGAGGTGTTGTCCGAGTTAGGTCTTGAAGGGGCAATTTCCCTTGGTCACAGTCTGGGTGAGGCTACGGCTATCGTCTACTGCGGGATTCTGAGTTTCGACGACGGCGTGAGGATGATTCAGAAACGTGGCGAGGTCATGGAAGCCGGTGGTAAACAGGGCACGATGATGGCAATATTGAATGTAAAACTCGATATCCTAGAAACGATGTGTAGTGATGTAACCAAAGAGATTGCCGAACCTGTTGTGGTAGCGAACATCAACGCGCCCAATCAAATCGTGATTTCTGGTTCAAAGCAAGCCATAAAGAAGGTTGCCCAGCTCGTCACGGAAGCCCGAGGCCGCGGTATTCCGCTCAATATAGGGGGCGCCTGGCATAGTCCATACCTGGAGGATGCGGCAAAGGCATTTGCCGGTTTCCTGGATACTATTCCATTCAATAAGCCGAAGAGAAAATTCTACTCGGTGGTAGAACAGAAGATACTTGAAGATCCTGAAGCGATAAGAACATCACTGAAGAAACAGATGCTCTCACAGGTGAATTGGGTCAAGGCCGTAGAAACTCTGAGGAAAGCAGGTCATTCTGCCTTCCTGGAGATCGGCCCGAGCAAGATACTGAAGGATTTGCTTACCAAGATCGACTCTGAGAGCGAGGTCGATTCAACTGCGCTCCATAACGAACTAAGAGACATCACCGCCTAGTTGCCGTGAAAAAAACATCTGGTAATAAGAGCATCATCAAGAAAATACCGCTGAACGACGTAGACGCATTCATCGAAATAGTAAGCAAGGCATATCCAGCGTTCAACATCAACAGCCCCGTCGAGAGGAAGAAGACAAGACAGCGTATGGTTGCGCTCTCGAGGGATCCGACGATCGATCATTACGGGTTATACCGGGGTGGCCTTATGTTGGGCGGCATGCGTACATACGATTTTGTGATGAACATGTTTTCCAACAGGGTGCTCGTCGGTGGTGTCGGGCTCGTTGCCGTTGACCTCGTACATAAGAAAGAAAAGGTATGCAAGGAATTGATCCATTACTTCATTGCGTTGTATAAACGGAGAGGCGCTCCACTTGTTGCACTCTATCCCTTCAGGCCTGATTTCTACCGGAAAATGGGGTTTGGCTACGGTGCGAAGATAAATGAGTACAGTATAAAGCCTGCTGATTTGCCGCGTGTGTCGAAGAAGCATATTAGAATCCTGGCTAAGGGAGACCGGAAATCCTTCAAAGAATGTGCGGACCGTTATTTCATGAAACATCACGGCATGTTCATGATAAAGAGGCATGAACTGGATTATTTCTTCAAGCGCCCGGAAGCGATTACTGTCGTATACAAGAAGGGAAGGAAGATATCCGGGTATCTTTCTTTTGTATTCAGAAAGGTCGATGAGGCCAATCTCTTGAGCAATGATATCGTTATCAGGGAACTCGTGTATGATAATCGTGACGTTTTGTGTGAGTTGCTCACCTTCCTGCATACCCAGGGGGATCAGGTACGTCGAATAATATATCCCACCCACGATGATTATTTCCATTTCTTGCCTTTTGACCCGCGTGACGGTTCGGATCATATGATTCCTGTCATCTCACATCAGTCCAATCTCCAGGGTATTGGCGTTATGTACAGGGTGATCGACACCAAGGGCATCTTCAGGCTGCTGAGAAATCACGATTTCAATGGACAGAATTGCCGCCTGAGGATTACTTTGCGAGATACATTTCTACCGCAGAACGCAGGATCGCTCACGATTCACTTTAAGAACGGGTTAGCAATGCTGGCTCGCACTGAAAACGCCGATGTAGAGATCTTCATGGATATTGCCGATTTCTCATCGCTGATCATGGGTGCAGTTGGTTACAGGAATCTTTTCGATTATGGTTTGTCAGACATATCAGAGGAGAACTACCTAGACGTGGTTCATAATATCTTCAAGGTTGCATCAAAACCCATCTGCCACACCGTATTCTAAACTGTTTTTGGACAACAAGAAAGCAAAGGATACTACAGAACAATTTTGTCTCACCGTTGACACAAGCGTAATTCTATGTTATCATAAAGGGTGAATATTGTTATCCCGGTTGCCGGGGAAGGAACACGTCTCAGGCCGCATACTCATGCGGTTCCAAAAAGCCTTCTCTATGTCGCTGGCAAGTCCATTCTGGGCCACATTTTCGACAGCCTGCAGGAAATGGATATTTCAGATTTCGTAATTGTCCTGGGTTCCAAGGCAGATGCGATAATCGATTTCTGTAACAAGTACCCCCGCGATTTCAAATACGTTCTGCAGGAAAAAAGGTTGGGCCTTGGCCACGCCATCTATCTGGGCGCTCATGAGCTTGAGGGTCCCACGCTTGCGTTGCTCGGCGATACGATCATCGATGTAGATTACAGTAAATTTGCCATTGGTAAAGACAATGTTTTAGCGGTTAAAGAAGTCGATGACCCTAAGCGGTTCGGTATCGTTGAGGTGAAGGGTGATGATGTCATTGACCTGGTAGAAAAGCCCAAGGAACCGAAATCGAATCTAGCCATTGTCGGACTGTACTATTTCCAGGATGTAACGCGCGTCGTCAAAGCGGTTGATCACATCATGAAGAAGGATATCAGAACGCGGAACGAATATCAACTGACCGATGCATTGAAAGTCATGCTTGAAAGGGGTGACAAATTCAAGATCTCCAAAATAGACAACTGGTATGACTGCGGCACGGCAGCCTCGCTCATTGACACCAACCGTCATCTATTGAAGAAGACACACCACTACAAGAAGAGGGAGGATAGTATTATCATACCACCGGTCTATATTGCAGATTCAGCAACGATAAACGAATCGATCATCGGCCCAGATGTATCGGTGGGTGAGAATGTTGTGATCAAGAACTCGATAGTGAAAGATTCGATATTGAATAATGGCGCCAGGGTAGAGAGCGCGCTGCTTGTTGAATCGATCATCGGCGCCAAGGCATCGGTAAAGAGCGGCTACAAGAGACTGAGCGTGAGCGATTCCTCAGTCGTTGAATATCCATGATGCAGATTTTGCTTGTATTCCTTGCATTAGACCTCAATCCACCTGATGTGCAGCTCTTAATTCAAGCTGGACTCGAATATGCTTATGTTGAGCAATTCGACAGTGCCGGATCATATTTCGACAAGATAACGGATACTTATCCAAAAAACCCAGCCGGATATTTCCTGAAGGCTGCGCTGCTTCAACTTGAGATGATGGATGCGTGTCGATTCGAAAAAGAAGACCAGTATATGTATTTAATGAGACAATCAGCCAGGCATGCTAAGGAAATATTA
>JASFEK010000168.1:0-4562 GCA_050124875.1 Caldifarciminota bacterium
CCGCTGCCGGCCAATTGTGCATCGTATGTAGGGTTGAGGTGCCCTTCAGCAAGCGAATCGATCTGTACCCATGTCATGCCCGCATCATTAGATATTTCAACGATGCCGCCGTCAAAATTGGTTGCCGGGCCCTCGAACGAAGACCAGTAGTCACATGAAATGTAAAACGCACTCCAACCGGTAAGGTCGTATACCGGCGTGATCAAGTAACCAGTCTGGTTGCCAGTATACAAGGGGACGTCAGTATCCGGGACTCCTGCATACCGATAACCTCCCCCGACTGAAGTGGCCGGACCGTAAGTATTAGTAGTGTCTCTGATTCCCCATGAATAACCCGAAGTTGTCCACGGCGCGATAGCGCTTCGCTCAAAACTATCGATATATTCCGGCCGCATTGGGTAAGAGATGTGAAAAGCAGATTGCAGCGGGACGTTTATGAATTCAGTTTCTCGGGCGGGAGTTTGCTGAGGTTGGTTTTCGGGAACAGCCGCGCTGCTCGTAGTCATTAGGATACAGAGGGAACATATAATCATAGGAAGCACGCATTTTGTACTTGCCATACAGTCCTCCTGAGGTCTTGGTAATTTTACACTCGTACTTCTACTTATTTGTTCGGAAGAGCATGACTTCAAATAGTACCCATAATTCTCTTCCTCGCTGCCGGTAATCGACAAGGTTTCTGAAAGCATGTCCTGAATCAATCACCTCCTCTTTGCTTCAGAAACGGGTACTAACCCACCTCCGCTGTTATTTGATTACGTAGTCACCAAGTGTATCATTAATATCCGTGATGTCAATGGTCGATTGTGTTTGAACCCCGTTCCCCAAAGGGTTGATGTTGGCTGGCGGCCACGGTGCTCCGTGGCTCAACAGCCGTGCCCGCAATTTGTGCGTAACTTTGTGTGCACGATTTCGTCTGTTGTTTCGTGATGAAATTTAAGTGTTTCTGCGATGAGCGGAGAATATGGGGTCAAAGATTGACAATTGTGCTTAAAATGGTTATTATCGAACAAATTGCGTATAGCTTTGGGTAGAGAAAAAGGAGGACACATGAGAATCCCAAAACTGACACGGACCTTGCTTTTGGCAATTGGCAGCGCGGCCATGTTGGTCGTCGCCTGTGGTGGAGAAGGTATGAGGACGCTGGATTTGGATTTCACCGGAGTCGAGCCTTTGGCAAATGATTACCACTACGAGGGTTGGGCGATTATTGGCGGCGATGCGAGATCTACCGGTAAATTCAATGTTGATGCAGCGGGTGATTTCTTCACGCTTGCCGGTGTTGAGATTCCCAACGGCGAATTTGAAGTCGACTATGACTTAGATGACGCTACGGCGATTGTGATAACTATCGAACCTGCCGGTGATACAGATGACATACCGGCGAACACTCATTTCATGGCCGGTGATGTAGTCGGTGCCGGTGTTGTTCTTGGCGTCCAGGCGGCCGAGGCTCTGGGTAACGATTTCACGGCAGCTACCGGTAAAGTCATTCTGGCTACGCCGACGAATGGTGCTGGTACAAATGAACTCAGTGGAATCTGGTTCCTGGATTTGGCCACAGGTACGCCAGCAGTAGGTTTGTCGCTACCGACCCTGCCTACAGGCTGGAAATACGAAGGTTGGGCTGTGATTGGTGGCCAGCCAGTTACGAGCGGCAAATTCACGGCAGTGGATATGGCTGATGAATCGGCACCTTATAGTGGCCCGCAGGCTGGGCCAGCTTTCCCAGGCGAGGACTATCTTGAGAATGCTCCGGCGGGTTTTGTATTTCCTACAGATCTGTCGGGAGACGTTGTCGTGATTTCGGTCGAGCCTGATCCTGATGATGATACGGCGCCTTTCACGCTGAAGCCATTGGTGTTTCAGCTACCAGACCCGGCTCAGGATCATGTCACGTATGACATGGATAACCAAGCAGCAACCACGTTCCCGACGGGTACTGCGAATTTCGAGTAAGAAGTAAGCTCAAGAATAATCAGTATTGCCGGCTGCGCCTCGAAAGCGCAGCCGGTTCTTCTTTGCGGGGGACAGGCAGAACATTTTTAACATTTTCCTGCACATGGTATTGATTTCACCAGAAGACCAGAATGTTAAAAATGTTCTGCCTGTCCCCCGCCAATGCGTAATTACATGTTGCCCGTTTTCCTTCCTCGTGCGCGCCGCCTTATGGTCCAGATAACGAAGACCCCGATTAGGCCAAGAATAGTAAGTACTGATGCAAAGTAGACCCCAAACCAGGTCCAGCGGGTAGAATGGAGTGCTCGGTGTTCTGGCCTGACATCGAAATCTATCCAGGGTCCGACACGTCCCATTACGAATATCAGTACACGCACGGCATGCACTATGGCGGCTGTTGCCCCGAGTTTCAGTGGTGTACTAGCTTTGTTCTTGTCGTTGCTGATCCACCAAGATATGGAACTCAAGAGACACGCGATATCTACGGAAAATTCGGTAATGAGTAGTGCTGATACCCACAGAACAAGCACAGCTAATGATCCGTCGCAGATCATTGTGATTGTTCGGAAGAGCACGACACAAGCTCCAAGAATCAGTAGTGATGCATACAGACGTTGCTTTGATATGAACGTAGCCATTCTCCTCCTGCTGTAATTGAGCTCTTAGTATGATTGTATGACTTTGTGTCCTTTCTCACCGCATCATTTCTCTCCGGTAATTCACTCACCGTTGGTATGATGCGAAGGAATTCGAGTATTAATATACTTACGCATATAGAAGTAGTCAATGTCCAGGTGTGAGAAGTTCAAAAGTTGGTGCCTGTCCCTGAGGGTGTTGACTGGGAGTGGTTTTTCGATAATATAGTGTAGTGACGCGGCAGCGAATATTACCCCAAACTCTTTCCTGCAAGAGCCATCGATATTCCATGCTTATGAGTCCCCCAGGGTTATGGCACAAAGAATAGGTTTTGACAACGAGAAGTACCTAAAGGAACAGACTAAAGAAATCGTCAATCGTGTAAATAGATACAAGAATAGATTATACCTGGAATTCGGCGGCAAGCTCATTTTTGACTATCATGCTTCGCGCGTATTGCCCGGATTCAATCCTAATGTGAAAATGCAGCTATTGCAGCGATTGAAGGATAGGATTGATATTCTTCTGTGTATCTACGCTGGTGACATTGAGCGCAAGAAGGTTCGGGCGGATTTTGGCATCACGTATGATGTCGATACCCTACGCCTGATTGATGATCTAAGGGACTGGGATTTGCCGGTAAAAGGTGTGGTCATCACGCGTTTTGATAACCAGCCAGCCGCAACTGTTTTCAAGCGCAAACTGGAACGGGTAGGAGTGAACGTTTATACCCACCAGTATACTAAGGGTTATCCAACCGATGTTGATACCGTGGTGAGTGACGAGGGCTATGGTGCGAACGACTACATCAAAAGTGAGAAACCGCTGGTGGTCATGGCCGGACCTGGCCCGGGCAGTGGTAAGCTCGCAACCTGCCTATCGCAGTTGTACCATGATTATCGCCAGGGCGTGAAATCCGGTTATGCGAAATTCGAAACGTTTCCCATTTGGAATATGCCCCTCAAGCACCCGGTCAATGTTGCTTATGAAGCAGCGACCGCGGACATTCGTGACTTCAATATGATCGATCCGTTCCATCTTGAGGCCTACGGTAAGACCGCGATTAATTACAACCGGGACGTAGAGGTTTTCCCGGTATTGGAGCGTATTCTCACGAGGATCATGGGTAGTGCGATATACAAATCGCCCACTGATATGGGTGTTAACCGTGCAGGATTTGGGATCGTGGATGATGCTGTGGTTCAGGATGCAGCGAAACAGGAGATGATTCGTCGCTACTTCCGGTACCGCTGCGAATACGTTATGGGTTTTGCCGACAAAGAGACCGTGCAGCGGGTCGAACTCTTAATGGAAGATATGCATATCAAGCCAGAAGACCGTGGGGTTGTCGGTCCGGCGCGTCGGGCTTCTGAAGAGGCCAAGGAAACAGGTAAAGGTAATGAGGGCATCTTTTGCGGCGCGGCGATTGAATTGCGTGACGGTACGATCATCACGGGCAAGAATTCTGTGCTGATGCACTCGGCGGCGAGCCTGGTGCTGAATGCTGTCAAGCATCTGGCTGAGATCCCTGACCGGATCCACCTCTTGTCACCGACCGTGATAAATGCGATCACCAATTTGGACAAGTACTTTTCGAGACGTAAGAAGTCAGTGAGTCTGGACCTGGAGGAGACCCTGATCGCGTTGAGTTTCAGCGCGAACACGAATCCGGCGATTCAGATGGTTCTGGACAAGCTGAAAGAACTCCAGGGATGTGAAGTACACATGACGCATATCCCAACACCGGGTGATGAAAAGGGATTGCGCAAGCTGGGTGTGAATCTTACCAGCGATCCGAACTTCTCCACCAATAGCTTGGCGATAATTTAATCTCACACGGGGACAGGCAGAACATTTTGAACATTCTGGTCTTCGGGTGAAATCAAAACAATTTGTTGTAAAATGTTAGAAAAGTTATGCCTGTCCCCAGTCTTTTAGCTTAATTCAAGCTTGAGTTCAGGGAAATC
>JASFEK010000169.1:0-4529 GCA_050124875.1 Caldifarciminota bacterium
ATATTCCGGGATGAATAGACAGACGTTCTTTCCGGAAATTCATCGCCGTCCCGATCGAGTAGGCAAGGGCAAAACCGGATTCACTGTTCTGTCCCAGGGACCGGCTGACATGAGCGGCGCCGATCGCTAGGACCGGTGAAATCACCCAGTTAGTCTTTTGCATACCGAGCCGTATACCAGTGGTGCTAACGTGGTAACTAACATTGTCTCCAGTGTAGAAAGCAGTATTCAGGCCAAGTGTGAGGTCAACAAAACCGACATCACGGACCGCGTATACGGAGAAACGGGTGCCGGTGTTCAGATTCTGAAAGCCGGCTGCAGGGATGTGGTAGCCGCCTTCGATGCCTAGTGAAAAGGCGAGCAGCATTTGTAGCAGCATAGGTTATCATATATGTAATCATGTGCGTGTCAAGCACGTTGTGCGCCGCGCCTTTGGATTGACGGAGCACGGCATTTTGTTATAATTGTCCATGAAGGCGATCGTCTTGCATCAACAGGACTCACTTGAGAAAAAGCCGCTGGGTTTGAAAGATATGCCGGTTCCTGAGCCAGGCCCGTCCGAGGTCAGGATCAAGGTAAGTGTTTGTGGTGCCTGCCGGACCGATTTGCATATTGTAGAGGGTGAACTGCCGGCGCACAAATTGCCATTGATCCCCGGCCATCAGATCGTGGGTCAGATTGAGAAGACCGGCGCGGCGGTTACAAAATGGCGAATCGGCGAGCGCGTGGGGGTTCCGTGGTTGCACAGCACATGCGGTAAGTGTAAGTATTGTCAGCGGGGTCAGGAAAATCTCTGCAGCGAAGCGTTATTCACCGGCTACGATGTGGACGGTGGATTTGCCGAATACACGGTGGCTCCTGAGGAATTCGTCTATGATCTTCCCCAAAAATACACCGAGCTTGAAGTCGCGCCGCTCTTGTGCGCCGGTGTCATTGGCTACCAGGCATTCAGTGCGACTGGGTTGAACAGGGGCAAACTCGGCCTTTTCGGTTTTGGTTCATCAGCGCATATTGTCATTCAGGTTGCGGTGCATAAGGGGTTTGAGGTGTATGTGGTGTCGCGAACAGAGAAGGAACTTGCTCTGGCAAAAGAGCTGGGTGCCCGCTGGGTCGGCCATATTGATGATGACATGGGTGTGCTTCTAGATGCAGGTATAGTCTTTGCACCGAGCGGCGAGTTGCTGGTCAAGTCATTGTCAAAGCTGGATAAGGGCGGGAGGATAGTATCGGCGGGTATATACACGACATCGCTGCCCGGCTTCGACTATTCACTGATCTATCCGGAAAAATGCCTTACCTCGATCGCTCACACCACGCGTAAAAACGTACGTGCGTTTCTGAAGGTTGCTGCCGAATTCAAGATAAAGACGGAGATCAATGCCTACCCCTTGGCAGAAGCCAATCAAGCGCTGCTCAATATCAAAAATTCGAAGGTCTCGGGTTCTACGGTTTTGAGGATCGAGTAGTATTCGGCTCGCCCAGCCCGTGATTCAGTCCAACATCACGACCTTCAAGGTCACTGCATTCTTGCCCTGATACAATCTGATAAAATAGACACCGTCTGCTAGTCTTTCGCCTGCAGTATTGTTTCCTCGCCACGTTATCGTGCACCTTCCGGGCCCTTGTTGTTGGGCACTTAGGTGGAAAACCCGCATGCCTGCTATGTCGTAAATGTCTAAGGAGGTGGGTGTTGGTTCCTTCAGTTGAAAGCAGATGTCAGTATGGTCTCGGAAAACACGTGGTGACGCTGTAATCACAATGCTTCTTATGGGTGTCAGACCTTGTTCGCAATGGATGCCAGGCACAACACCGAAGATATTTAGCATATCACGAACCAGTTCTTCCCAGGTGATAGCAAGTACTGGTCTGCGGCCGTCAATCGTCCAGAAACTCGCGGTTGAGTCGTTTTTCAGAATTCCAGGATAGAAACCAAAATCCGTGTCCTCGATAATATGATGTGCTCCATCACTCGGTATGAGATCATCAGCATAGAAGACGGTTGTCGTTACATAATCAGCAGTAACGAGAAATTCCGGACCTGAGGCTTCTGCCAAACCCTGAATATGAGTGGATACAACGCCGGTGATTCCGGGCGTGTAATTCTCGAGCTCGAAATTGTCCTGAAAGAAGATGAGAGGCACGCCGCTGTACAATGCATCCTGAGCGATGAGCCAGAGTTTCCCTCCCGAGTTAAGATAATCGGTAGTGTTTGTTTGATCTGTGGCGGTAAGTGTTGGGGAAAGGGGCAGAGGTTGTCCGTAATGATCATAGTTGTTCCAGATGACCAGGTCATAGTCCTGCATGGTCTGTAGGCTTGGGCCATTCTCGTATTTGTTTGTGGTAGGTCCGAACCACCCGAAGTTGCCCGAACCGTAGAAATTGGTGAGGATCGTATGCCACAAAGAATCTGGATGCGTTGCTGTGCCAAAACCTGCATTGTCTTCGACGAAAAGGACGGTACTCTGCTGCCCGTAAGCCATGATACACAGCAAAAGCACGGGGTAGACAGTTGCGACCATAATAACATGGCATTTCATTATACGCCGAATTCCTTTTGAACTTCTAGCTATAGTATAATGATTCAATACCTCTGTCAATCACCTATGAATTCTATCTGGAAGTGAAGTGGCAAAAAAAACGGGGCCGCTAAGGCCCCGTTTTTTTAAGAAGAACGTGTTACTTCGTGACCACGATATTTGCGGTCGATGATACTTCCCCACATGTTAGCCGGACAAAATAGACGCCGTTGGGAACTTCCATACCCCTGGTGTCTGTGCGGTTCCAGTTTACTTGATGAGAACCAGCATTCTGTCGGCTGTCCATGAGGTTCGTTACGTATTGTCCAGCCTTATTGAAGATATCCAGTCGGACATGGGATACATTCGGCACTTCGAAACTGATCGTCGTTGTGCGTACGAACGGATCCGGGCTGATATTGAGATTGAAATGCCTTACGGGTTCGGTCTCGAACTCGTCTATGCCGGTGACTCCGAATGCGTCAAACATGCCACCCACCATGCCGATGATCTCTCCCCAATAGAACCACAAGGAATCTCTGAGGTCGATTGCCCAGAATGCACTCTGCCAGTCCATCTGCCCCGGATAGAAAATACCGACTATTTTGTTACTATCAGTATCCTCAAGCACGCCGTGGGCGAATACTGTATCCGGTATAAGCTCGTCATGGTAGAGAGGGTTGGAAGCATAGTCAGGTATAACAGTCATGCTGTAGCCAGTAATTTCAACGAGTCCCTGAACGGGTGTAGAGTCTGCACCGTAGTTGTAGTCTTGATTCGCGTCGGCTAGATGGAAATGGGTGTTCATCCATGGCATAGGCACGCCACTCCACAATATATCCTGTCCAATTAGCCACAGCTTGCCGCCATTGAAGAGTAGGTCACTGATGTTCAATTGGTCCTGCGCAGTGAGTGCAGTTGGCCCCGTAAACCAGTAATCGTAGCAATTCCAGACAACGAGATCGTACAGCTCCATGGTCGCCAGGTCCGGTCCGTCAGCACTGTCGTCGGGCGTTGTGAACCAGCCGTAATTGCCTGTACCGACGAGTTCCGTGAGCAGACTGTCCCATAATGGATCAGGGTGAGTAGCCGGGCCGAACGAACCACAGATGTCTTCAACAAAAAGCACATCGTTTTGCCGGGATGCCGGAATGTATTGGGGGACGTTATCAGGGTTGATCGTCGGTCGACTCTGGACATCGCCCTGGCGCGAAAAGGAATTCGCGAAGGCGGCCGATAACGAAACAACGCATAGTATTATAACACACTTGTGTAGCACATGCTTCATGAAACCTCCTTTCGAACGTCGGTTCTTCCTAGATTACCTACTTGTCTGTCTGGTTGCAGCAGACGTATATGTACGGTAATGCAATCAAAACTATTTTATTATATGCCAATGCCGGATTGTTGTCAACCCTTAAGGTGGCGCGGCTACTAAGACGTCGATAATACGGTTATCGCCGATATGACACCGAAACACGATGCTTCTTTGGCCCTTCCTATCTTCTTCGATCTTCTTGTCAGACTGGAAGACTTGCTCCCAAACATCGTCTATCCTTATGCGCCGGGGATGGGTATGTGCTTCGCTGCCGGAATACCATTCGACTTCGCCATCTGTAATGACTTGCCCTCCCTGTTTCAGGATAATGTCTCGGTCCATGATTTCACTCTTTGAGTCCAGTGCGTGCATAGGATTCCATGATCTGCCTCTGTACAAAGAAGTACATGATGATGAGCGGTGCCGTGATGAATGTGGAAGCGGCGCAGAGTAAGGGATAGTTCGTCGACTCGGCTTGAGCGAAATAAGCAAGGCCGGTCTGTATTGTCCGCATTGAATCGGAATGGGTTACGATGAGTGGCCACAAAAATGCATTCCAATTCGATACAATCTGGAATATACCCACCGTGATAAGAATCGCCTTGGATAATGGGATGACAATGCGTATCACGACTTGCAGGTGATTGAGCCCGTCGATCCTTGCCGCGTCGAACAGCTCCTGGGGGATCGTCTTG
>JASFEK010000170.1:0-4508 GCA_050124875.1 Caldifarciminota bacterium
ATTGTCGGTCTTTATGGCATCGGATTCATGGCTGCTGCTTTAACCCTGATGATCAAGGAAGCGCATGGTCTGCTCCATATGTTCGAGTATGTGCTCTTTCTCTTTTCGCCGATACGCTATCCGGTTGAGGTGAACCCGATCACAAAAACGATCAGCGTGTTCATACCGCTCACCTACGCCCTCATTGCGCTGCGCGGTCTCTTGCTCAATATCGAATTCAACTTTTGGAAAAACAGTATCATATTGTTTGGGATCGATTGTGTGGTGATACCCCTTGGTCTTTTCGTCTTTCATAGTGTTGAGAAGCGTACCAAATCAAGGGGTACGTTGTCTGAATACTAGCGTATGAAGCAGAAGAAGAAGGGAATCGGCACTACGGTCTTGCACTATCTGCGTGCCATCAACGCAGAGAATATCAAGGAATGGAAGATCGAACTCACCTATAAGCCTGATTTCATTCGTCAATTCTTTGAACCTTTTGTGTACCTTTTTCCATACTTCCTCTACGGCTTTGCGCTGCTGGGAGGACGGTATTCAGAACATCTCAAGAGCATTACCGGCATAGGTGATATGGTTGCCTACACCTTTATCGGCTATTTGTTTATTGGTTTTCTGAATACTGCTTGCTGGGCAATGGGTTTTTCATTACGGAAGGAGCAATGGTTTGGCACGCTTGAGACGATCTTCGTAGCGCCCGTGCCACGCTGGGTCTATGTGGCGGGGATGGCTTTACATTCGACCTGCCATCAGGGTTTGATCATGTTGATCCAAGCCGTAGTGATTACCACATTCTTCGCTATCGTCTTGCAGATGAGCGGAATATTCGTGACGCTGGTAGTTGTCTTGCTCATGTTGCTTGGATTGTACGGACTGGGCATCATTGTTGCTGGTTTGACGATCGCTCTCAAACAGTGGTGGGTAGTGTCGGAAGCACTGTCGACACTGATCGTGGTGGTCACACCGATTGCCTATCCGCTTGCCGTGCTACCGCTTGTGTTACGTAGAGCATCGATGTTCTTACCGACAACCTATGGCATCATCGGCGTGCGCCATCTCTTATTAGGCGAGGAGTTGGTAGTCAGTTTGCCGACGATATTCCTTCGTCTCACTCTGATTCTGGTCGTGTGGTTAACGTTCGGCATGATCGTTTTCTTGATCATGGACCGCTACGGGCGCAGAAAGGGGTCACTCTCGATATACTAACAGGAGGAGAGGATGAATAGTATTGTTATTATCGAATTCATATTATACCTGGGCTTGATCCTTGGGGTCGGGTTCTACTTCGCCCGTAAGAAAATGAGCCAGGCGGATTTCCATCTCGGTGGTAAGAAAATCCCGGGCTGGGCACTTGCCCTGTCAGAAAGGGCAACCGGAGAGTCGGCCTGGTGCCTTTTGGGCCTCACCGGATTTGCCTTTGCGGCTGGCCTGTCGTCAGTATGGATCGCAGTGGGCTGCGTCATCGGCATTGCTGTTTCCTGGTTATGGCTAGCCAGGGAGTTTCGACGGGAACGCGACAAGTACGATACCCTGACGCTGCCTGATTATCTTGCAACCAAGTATGCCAGTCAGGGTAAGTTTATCAGATGGTTTTCGAGCACGATCATTATCTTCTTCTTCATACTCTACGTGGCCGCACAGTTCAGCGGCGGGGGCAAGACACTCAACATCACCTTTGGCATACCCGTAACATGGGGGATAATCATTTCAGCAGTCGTGGTCGTTATTTATGCGATGGCCGGTGGCTTCTTTTCGGTTGTATGGACCGATGTTTTGCAGGCCGTTTTGATGGTAATAACGCTCGTCGTCACTCCGATCGTTGCGCTCATTGCCATCAATCAGAGCGGAATCTCGATCGCCGCCGCCCTTGCCAGTGCCGGGACCGGCCTGGATTCGTGGACCGGCGGCGCAATTGGATTCGCCGCAGGTACTTTGATATTCAACAATTTCTCATGGTTCTTCGGCTATCTGGGCGGGCAGCCTCAGTTGGATGCCCGCTGGATGGCGATGCGCAGTGACCGCGATGTGAAGATCGGCGCCACGATAGCAATTACCTGGACCCTGCTTGCTTATGCCGGCGCCATTACGCTAGGCATCGCGGCAATCGCACTGTATGGTACAGGGGCTGTTGCCGACCCTGAACAGATACTGCCTTTCATGCTTTTGAAACTCATGCCACCATGGCTCGCCGGCATTCTCCTGGCAGGGGCTGTGGCGGCGATGATGTCAACCGCTGATTCTCAATTACTCATTGCTACATCATCGATCAGCGAGGATATCATTCATAAGTCGCTGCGCAAGGAAATGGATGACCGCCGACTGGTATTCATATCGCGCATCGTTATTCTCGTTGTCGGTCTGATTGCGCTCGTCATGGCCTTTACTTCCAAGAGCCTGATCTACACGATCGTTGGTTGGGCATGGGCTGGTATTGGCTGTTCGTTCGCGCCGGCCGTGATTCTTTCGTTTTTCTGGAAGCGATTCACCGGACGCGGGGTGATCGCATCACTCGTTTCCGGTTTTACTACGACCGTGATATGGATGACTTCCGGTTTAGATCAAGTATTCACTGCCCGTGCAGCAACATTCATCATCGCGTTTGTGTGCGCGGTGACAGTTACGCTCTTTACCCGGCAACCGAGGAACAATTAACTGTTCTATTTTGTGTACCGAAATTCGCGACCGATAGAGATGTGGTATCTCAATTCCAGATCTTCAAAATCGAAGCGGCCACGGTCACTGACACCGAAGACCAATTGGAATGGACCGATCGGGGTGTTGGCTCTCGCTCCACAACCTATTCCCCAGTAAAGTTCAGATGTCATATCTTCCGAGTCCAATAGATCACCAAGGCTCGTGAAAGTGCTGATATCTGAGAAGAACTGTAAATACAGCGGATAATTCTGCTGACCTAGTAAGTCGAGGAGTTTGTACTCGACACCCATACTTAGTGTTGCGATTTGTGGTGAACTTCTTTCTTCCTTCTCGAATCCCACCATTATTTCTGGTTGTGTGAAGAAGTATTGCGCCCAGGATAAGGTGCCTATGGACAGGCCGAGGTGCATGGCAGGATGGATGAGTAACCGCGAAGATAGTGGTGCATAATGTTCCAGCGCAAATTCGATTCTGAGAAATTCATTGCGCGCATTCAGTGCCTCACTTGAATACATCATCTTCAGGCGCATGGAGCTACCTCTGGTCGGTACGGCAAGATCGTTGAAGTTGTTGAACTCAAGGTTGAAGGTTGGTCCGAGTACCCACTCTTGTACGGGCAACGTGTCAAAGACGGGTAGTTCTGGTAATCGGTACCGGTAGTTTTGCACATCGAAGCCAAGATTGAAAAATGCGTTGTGCCCGAGTATGTAGCCTATTTCTGCGACACCGCCGTAGTAGTCGTTCTTGTAGTCTGTCTGCCACTCACCTGACTCGTAGTAGGCGCGTTCGATCGAGCCACGGAATAGATCGACCCGGTACCCGAAAGGAAACTCGAATAGCCTCGTGCCGGTTAGGCCGAGCCTTATCTCGCGCGGGTTTCCTACGTTAAGCACGGCGCGTACACTGGCACCCGATCCCCATAGATTGCCTTGGCCTACTGCGATACCCAGAATCAGGTTGTCCGCGTTATCATACTTTATGCCTAGATTGTAGAAGCCGTAGTCTTGCTCGTTCAGTTCAAAGACAAGTTCTATTGCTGTGTCATTCAAGTTTTCGATACGGTAAGTAACATTAAGGAACAAACCGGTGTTGTACAGATCGACCATATCTTCGACGATCTGCTCGAAATCCAGCCGATCACCAACTTTAGTTCTGATAAGATTTGAGATGATTGAGGTCCGGGTGGTCTCTAGACCCTCGAAACGTATGGATGCAACGACCGGCTTAACGCGTGTTTCTACCCGGCGGCGTGTGGCCATTGGAGTTCTACGGCCGATCTGGGACTTGATCTGTGGAAGCATCTTTTCGGCCGCTTTTTCGCCGGCCATGATCAGCTCCCGGGCGCGACTGAAGTCTGATGCCATGAATGGGTCAACGTCTGGTCGGATGAGCACGTCTGCAAGTGCAATTTGCTCGCGCAGGTCGCCGAGGTTTATCAGGTTCATTGTCCGTGAAATGACGTCGATCAATTCAATACCCGTCTGCCTTTCATTTTTTATTCTTGTGAGGCTGGCGATTATCAGTTCCGGTTCGAATTCGAGTAGTGGCTCTACTGGCAAAAGACGCTGCACCCCTCCATCGATCAATTCCAGCGTGTCAATCGTCTCCGGCGAAAATACACCAGGTATGGCGATGCTTGCCCGTATCGCCTGCTCTAATCTGCCTTTTCTTAATGTAATCAGTTCACCACCCGCCAGGTCGACTGCGACAGCGCGGTATGGCACGGGCAGACTGTCAAAATCGTAGTACGTGTCATACTCGATGTCTGAGAGTAGACGCATAAGCAGGAATTCGACGTTCTGTAACGAAATGAGGCCACCACCCAGCGCGGGGATGAAGTCCTTGTGCGTTAGACT
>JASFEK010000171.1:0-4491 GCA_050124875.1 Caldifarciminota bacterium
AATAACGCCCCCCGAAATGCTTACGGATGAAAATAAGCATTGTTGAGTAGAACCGCGTGATTGCCGAGAACTCACTCTTCTTGGTACTCTCTCCCTTGTAGTGAATCGCCTGTGTTGCCGGGGTGTAGAATATCTGCCATCCCGCCTTCTTGATGCGATAAGACAGATCAATGTCCTCGCCGTACATGAAATATTCCTCGTCAAAATACCCAACCTGTTCGAGTGCCTCCCTACGAAGCATCATTAAAGAACCGGATAACACATCCACTTCGGACTCAATATCCGGATCGAGGTAGGTAAGGTTGTACTGGCCAAAAAGACGGCTCTTGGGGAATATCTTGCTTAACCCGACAATTCGAGAAAAGGCCACCCAGGGCGTGGGAAAACTTCGGCGGCTATTGATCTGATACGAGCCGTCGGGATTGAGCAGCTTGCATCCTATCGCACCCGACTTGGGATTCTCATCCAGGTGTTTTCTTAGTACGGACAAGGTGTCCTCCTGGATCAGCGTATCCGGGTTGAGTATGAGTATGTACTCACCGCGTGCATTCTTCATCGCCTGATTGTTGGCGGTCGAAAACCCCACGTTCTGGTTGTTCTCGATGAGTTTGACATGTGGAAAGCGCTTCTTGACCATGGCCTGACTACCATCGACCGACGCATTATCCACGACGAATATCTCTATGTTCAACGCACCGCGCGCGCGGTCAATGGCAATGAGACACTGTTCCAGAAACGCCTTCACATTGTAGTTAACGATGACCACGGACAGATCAATTTTCATCGCTGAATTATAGGTTATTCCAGTGCAAAGTCAACGCACATATGGCATACCTTAAATCGCATACAGATAGATCCTGTCCTCGGGTAAGAAATCAGTGTACTCCCAATCATCAAATTTCCAGATATATGATACCACCCGCGTACCCGGTTTGAGCTCCCGCTTCATTTTTTCCTTTAACCGGTTATTCGTGGGCCCGTATAGAAAAAGGGTCACGACCGTTGCGTCACGGATACTCTTCTTGAACATGTTGCCGTATCTCAATCGTATCCTGCGCGATTGTCCGGACAGTATTTTCATGAACCACGCGAATAAGAACCGAAATGGATCGATCTCGATGCCTACGGCCCGCGCGCCAAACTTACGCGCGGCCGTGAGCAATATTCTTCCGTCACCACATCCCAGATCATAGACGATGTCGTCCTTGCCCACACTCGCTATGGTGAGCATCTTGTAAACCTTATCCATCGGGGCCGGGTCAAAACCTGCTCCCATGGACAGGGTCCAGTATTTCCAGATGACAAAAACCACAAAAACCGCGGCGAGTATGCTCAAAACCTGCATGGATATTCCTGTCCTACATCATTTCTTCAGGTAGCGGCCGACATACTTGAGAATGAATTCCAGGCGTTTCTCCCGGCGGCGTGGAGAACCGTGCCGCGACAAACCATGGGGTTCGGCTGGAAAACGCACCATCTCCACGTCACGCTTGAGCAACTTAAGAGCCGTGAAAAGTTCTTCAGCCTGGCCGATCGGACAACGATGATCCTGTTCGCTGTGCACGATGAGGAGCGGCGTCTTCATCCTTGTCACATACTTGAGGGGTGACATATTCCAGTAGAAGTCATAACTCTTCTTGTTCCACCAATAACCCTTGAACTCCTTGGGCAATGCGAACCCGAAATCAGAGCCAATAAACGAAAGCATATTGACGACACTGCGCATGGTCACCGCCACCTTGAAAATATCACTATGCCCGATGATCCAGTTGGTCATGAAACCGCCATAACTACCACCCATCACGGCCATCCTTTTGCGGTCAATGTATTTGCGCTTGGTGATGAGCGCGATCCCGTTGAAGATGTCCTTTGAGTCTGGAATCCCCCAGCGATTATGCAACTCACGGGCAAAATTCTCGCCGTATCCGACACTACCGTGAGGATTTGTATAGAAGACAATGTAACCGCTCGCCGCCATTACCTGGAATTCATGGAAGAGTGAATTACCATAGGCAGCATGTGGACCGCCATGAATCTGTACGATCAGAGGATACTTCCGATTGCTTCTGAAATTAGGGGGCTTAAGGAGCCAACCCTGAACCGTGTGACCCTTGTAGCCTTTCCATTTCAATTCTTCAGGTTCGGCAATACGGTGACTCTTCATGTATCTTTTATTCAGGTCGGACAACTGCCTGCGCTTGCCGCCTTTGAATAGATACAGGTTACCCGGATCCGCATTATTGCTGATCGCGAGGGCGAAGGTATCCTTACCATCATAATCAAAAGCATACACCCGCTCCTGCTCGCCCAGTATTTTTTCGACTCGCCTCTTCCTGGTATCGATCCGGAACACGCAGCAATCACCGCCATCAGCCGTGATATCGTACACGTATCTCCCGTCCTCGGCGAATTTGGGTCGGTTGAACGCGTAGTGTCCCAGGTCATCAATGGCCAGGGCTTCGAATGTACGGTCGAATGACTTCGTAATATTGACGGTCTTACCACCGCGGGACGGCACCATCCATATATCGATGGTACGCCAACCCACCCATTGTTCTGGATACAACCGTCCCCGATATATGATGTATTTCCCATCTGGCGAGAAGACCGGTGCCCACTTTGGCCCAGCTGGAGTCTTCAGACGTCTTTCGCGCTTACCGTCAATGCCCGTAATGAAGATATCGTAATATTCCATACGCTCTTCAAAGTGCTTGTTCCGGTTCGAGCTGAAGACTATGTATTTACCGTCGGGTGATACACACGGGTATTCATCACCGTTCTTGCCAAAGGTAAGCTGTTTCATCCTCCCCGACCGGACGCTCACCTTCCAGATATGCTGCTTTTCCGCGGGCAGCATACCCCGGCCATCCAATTTGTACCACATGTTCTTGATATGATAATACAGCGGCGGCTTGTCCTTTTCCGGGATCCTATCCTTATCTTCTTTCTTCTCGGTGAACTCGCATACGATATACTTGCTGTCTGGCGTCCAGTCATATTGACCAAGGAAACCCTTGGCATGGGTCAACGAATATGCCTCACCACCATCGGCCGGGATAACCCAGATGTTCTGTTCTCCCTTATCGGTCAAGATAAAGCTGATCAACTTGCCATCGGGTGACCAGCGCGGGTTCTTTATGTCTTTTTCACCCGCCACGAATCGTCTGGTCTTTCCGTTAGCACCAGCTACATAGAGATGTGAGAAGTACCTATTCTTCTTCTTGTCCATCCATTCAACTGTATAAGCGACCCTTTTCCCATCCGGCGAGAGTGCGATCTCCCTGAGGAATTGAAGCTTATACAAATCATCGATAGCGACATACTTCTTCTTCATGATCTTTCCTTTCCTTCCCTATCTTTCAAACATTCTAGAGAATCTTCTACCTGGACCATGTAGCCGTTCCAGGAGTTCAAAGGCGCAGTCTAACTTGGGATTACCAGCAATGGCCTTCTTAACATAGTTCAGGGCCTGGTCATGATCGCGTTTCATGCGGCAGCATTGGGCTATACCGTACAGGGTAAGCGGGTTGTCACTGACCGCGCGCAGGGATAAGTTCAGGTGCTCCAGCGCCCGATCGCTGTTCTTCATCAACATATGAGCAAGCCCGATGCGCTGATTGATGAACGGGTCAAACTGATCATGGCTCAGTGCTCTGACAAAACAAAAGAATGCTCCCAGCCGGCCAATACCCTTATACGGGGTGAATATTTTCTGAACAAAACTGATCCTCACCCTTATGAGCACCTCACCGCGCAAGAGCCAAAGCATGGGGGCTTCGTTTTTCTCGACCGGTACATTGATGAGTGTCTTGGCCTCATCGATCCGGCCGGCGTGAGCCAATGCGAACGCCTTTACAAAACTGAGCATCTTCTCACCACTACAAGATTCATATCCCTTCTCAGCCCAGTATATTGCACTCTCATATTCTCCGACGTCGACCAGAATTCTAACCTGTCCGACCCATGCTGAAGGCTCGCGCACATCCTTGGCAAGAGCCTGTGCATAGCGTTTCAATGCATCAAGGTAATGACCACGGAAATATGCCTCCTGCGCTTGAGGCAGTACCTTCCCGATCTTTTTGTCGTGGTCGGCTGTGTTAGGCGAGCGGTCCTTTGTGCCCAGCAGAAAATCATCGAACGCCTTTTCTTTGCAGTCAGGTAGATCGACCCTGGCAAAGCGAGTAATCTTCATCTACCAGTTGGTCAGGATGTTCGTCACCAATCTTTCGGCCGCTTTTTTCGCTGCCTCGGTAATGGCTCGGTCTTCATCAGTCTCGTACAAGGCCCAATCAGAAACATCCCCCTCCCAGAAGACCTCATTTCTAACCTTGTCAACGCAACGGACTGAATACTTGACGGTTATCTTGTACTCCAATATTGTTTGATCTGATGTATAGGTGTGGGGGGTCTTTGTATATCCTGACACTCCTCCTTCCAGAACGAGATCCGCCCCTGCCTCATCCACGACGCGCAAGTTCGAGCCGCTGCGGA
>JASFEK010000172.1:0-4413 GCA_050124875.1 Caldifarciminota bacterium
TTTTTGGCAAAACCAAAACGACTCTGGTTCATTCATTTGTTGCTCAACCTGGGGTACAAACAGGCTGTCGATCAATACATCTAGTTGACTGCGAGCAAGCACACCACTCGCTGGCCCGTCCTTCAAGGACAGGCATAAATATCTAAGCTTTCACGCAGATACTCTCTACAGATAAATGGTCCGCAGGAGGCAAGCATACCCTTCTGCACCCTTAGGCTCTGTGAGACTGCTTCATCGTTCTGTTCCATATTGAATGAATAATAGGATACGGAAAATCCTCGCAATGACAAGAGGAGGATGGTTTTACTGAGTTAGGTCGAAAGTGTAAAAGTGCATGCCTGCCCCCCGGTTCTTGACATCCCGCATCTCAATGTGCTATACTACCCTAGCGAGGAGGTAAAATGCACGGATTTGGACATACAGAAATACCAAGCACCGACATGCAAAAAAGCAAGGATTTTTACTCCAAGGTCTTCGGTTGGAAAATAACTGAGGACGTGCCGGGATACGTATTGTTTAAGACCGGCGACAATCAGGGCGGCGGTTTCACCAAGGACAGCAGGCCATCGCAGGACGGCGTCGTTCTGTATATCGAGGTTGAAGATATCAACAAGAAACTGGAAGAGATCGAGACCGCGGGTGGCAAGAAGCTAAAAGATAAGACCCAAATTTCGCCCGAATACGGCTCCTATGCCCTTTTCAATGACCCCTGCGGTAATATCATGGCTCTGTGGAGCCAGAAATAATACCAATGGCTCATCAATTATGATCTAAGGTCACAATATCATAACAGGAGGAATGTATGAAAGATCTAATGTATGTCAGTCTCGCAGTCATTGCTTTCATAACCTTTACGCCGGCAGTGTCTGTTGATGCAGAGGTAGTCGATCTAGCAACCGGGTGTACGTACGTCGAAAATCAAGAAACCCCGAACATATCAGCGCACAATGGTCCACGCCAATATGAGGTCTTGTGGGATACTACACATGGCGTCTATCTAAATTACCAACCATTTGGGCGATACAACATCCTCGTCTCAAACCTGGCTGATAGCGGATTCACTATGTCAACTTGGGGTAACGGACTCCATACTGTCGATCTAACCCAGTATGATGTCATAGTCATCACAGTGGGTAGCAGCTGGAACACTCCGTATACGCAGGAGGAAATTGATTCACTGGTAAGCTATTACAATCAATACAATGAGCGTGTGGTGATCACCGGTGACATGAATTTCTGCGAGGATACTTACATAGCCAATTCGGATAACGTTGCATTCTCCGACAATCTATTTGACTGGCTTGCCGAAAGCGGCGGTATTCTCATAATGGGTGATAATCCCGGATGCAATAACGTCAATATCAACCCGTTAGCTAACGCTTTCTACATGACGGCGGGTGTCGGTGGTCTCAGCCCTTCCGATCTCTACTTCACCAACTTTGCAGCCCATCCCCTTTTCAATGGAATTACTGAAATCTACTACCGGGCAGCTGGAGAGGTAGCGGCTACGCTACCGGCCGAAGCCATTGCATGGACTAACGTATCCAACCAGCCGACCATTGCCGCACTCGATGAATTTGTCGGTGTTACCGGAGGTCAGGTGGGTGTTGTGGATGCTTCCAGGATGACAATCAGTCCGAATCCCTTCAGGCACACCGCTGAAATACAAGGTATGGGTCAAGATCAGACGATACGCGTTTTTGACGCAAGTGGTCGCCTTATTATTGAGCAACAAGAAAGGACCATTGGCGTAGGACTAAAAGAAGGCGTGTATTTCGTCTATGTGGACGAATTCGAAACCGAGAAGATAATCAAGCTGGAATAGTAATTGACCAGGGTCGTGGTGACATGAAAGACACCAAGAACCTCATTGCCTACTGCGGACTCTACTGTGGCAGCTGTTTCATATATCACGGAAAGATTGCTGACCTGGCCCGGGATCTACGCAAGGAGCTGCGCACCACAAAATTCCGCCGTTTTGCCAACATGATCTCGAAGCACTTTAGGCCGTATGCCAATTACGACAGGACCTATGAGCTGCTTGGTATGATGGTCAAATTGCGCTGCAAACGTACATGCCGTAACGGAGGTGGTCCACCCTCCTGCAAGATCAGAACATGCTGTATGAAGAAAGAATACACAGGTTGCTGGGAATGCACCGAATTCGAAAATTGCAGCAAACTAGACTTCCTAGGAGCAGTTCACAACGATGCCCACCTTGAGAACATAAGGAAGATCAAGAAGCAAGGAATCGCAAGATTCCTGAAAGGAAAGAAATACTGGTAGAATAACTAAGAGTCATTCAGCAAACGCCTGCAGGAGTTGACATCTCTGTAGAACTGGCTATAATACTAACGTAAGTAGGATTTATGCGTCATTGCATAGTCTGTTGTAGATGCGTTGATTCATAACAATAAAAAAGAAAGGAGAATTAATGGCAGCAAAACTTCGTATGAAGATTGAAAACTGCAAGTTATCAGATGAAGACGGTATCAAGTTGTTGCAGAAAGCTGGATTTCCAGAGCCAAAGGCAAGAGAGATAATGCAATCTCTCCCAAAGACGGTCACGTTCAAGTCTGCTGGAAAGAGATTCGGAGCCTATAAGCTGCTGCAGATCGGCTTTGACGTAAAACTGACGTAGACACACTCGTTGGATATCACAGTCTCTGGCGTTATCTAACGCCAGATCCACAACACACACAGATTATCTACGTCATCGTCCCGCCTTCTTTTGTCATCGTCCGGTCCCCTGATCGAATCAGAGGACATGCCGCACCGGACGATCCAGGAGCCGGCTAACGGAATTCTCCACTATAGATCCCCATGAAGACTTTATTTCTGTTAGCACAGTGTGTTCAGTGAGATTGCTTCGTCGGCCGCCTCTGCTTTCACTACGGCGCCCTCCTCGCAATGACGGTAGCGAGCGGATCCCCCGGTCAAGCCGGGGAATGACATAAAAAGTGGGCTCGAGGCATGACAAAAGACTATCAGAGCTAACCTGTCGAAAATCCTACCAAAGACTACATTCTGCTAGCCTCTTTCTCTACTCGCTATGTTAGCTTTAAGGATAATTTTTTCTTGTTCGAGCGAGGGGCGCCGAAGGCGGACGTAGTCGAGAACTTGACATAAAGACACTTCTCGATTCATCCGCCTGAGACGGACTCACTCGAAGACTCATGCCTGCACGTTACCCCTATGCGCCTAGCGAAACGGGCATCGTTACCGTTCAACGTCACCTTTACTAGAGGAGTTGTGCAGTTAGCGTACCAGTAGTACCGGAATTGTATGCTTTTCTTCTGAAGTTATAACCTGTGCAAAATACACACCGGCGGGCAGCCTCTTCCCACCCCAATCTGTCCCAGACCATATAGCACTGGATTCTTGATTCTGGATACTTGATTCTAGATCAAAAGACATAACCAAACGCCCCCCAGCATCGTAAATATTTAATTCTGGACTTTGATAGTCTGATACTCTGCCCGCTGATTCACTGATACTCTGATTTCCTTCTTGTATCATTGATCGTGAATCGTGTATCATGAATCGAATCTTTGTAGTCTTGGTAAACGGGTTTGGCGATACAGATAGGTTGAAATTTCCTGCGGTTTCCAGCTCCTGCGTTTCTTCGATCTTGGTTGCTATGACCGGGATTGAATCAATATATGGAATCTTGTTTTTTGCCGTCACGGTAATGTACATGTAGCCCGGGTCCGATGTTTCAAAATTGAACGTCAATTGTCCCTCGTCGGAAGTATAATCATACTCATACACCATTGTGTCAAAAACCACACATACCAATGCGGACTCAACCGGCACACTATGGTATTCCACGCGCACGGTGAGCGAATCGAACCCGGTAGATATCGCAGAATCATGATAGACCTCCAACGGCTTCGGAATCGCAGTCCAGATGTTCATTTCCGGATCACCCAGCGTTGTAAAACCACGGTATTCACTGCTGCTGTAATAGAGGTTGTAGACATTCATTCTGCCGGCTTCACACGCTTCACCGAAAGTTCGCTTGCCCTGTATAAATAGGCCATCGAAGAAACCTTTGCATACCGCGCTCCTCAGATGAGAGATATGTATACCGGTAGTTGTCGTCGCAAAATACCCGGCCGCACCTCGGGGTGATGTCGGTGAACCGGTCAACAACCACTTTTCAGCAGTTGCCGGCGTCCCGCTGGTACCGATCGTTCTACATGTTATTGACAAAACGATCGGTAACCTTGCACCATTTGCGGCCTGATCAGGGTAGACATTGAAAGGAGAATACCAGTTGTTAACCCCACTGCCACGGAAGAGCACAAATGCCCTGCCCTGATTGACCGAACTGATCACATCGTATGCATTATCGCCCGCGTAACGGGACAGCGTATCCATGAAGTTGTAACCGTTGCTGAGCATGAGGTT
>JASFEK010000173.1:0-4386 GCA_050124875.1 Caldifarciminota bacterium
CATACAGCGCCTGGAGTTGTTGTCAGATTTTAAAATTGCTGTGTCTGACCATTGGTTCACGAATAGTGTGCAATACCTAAAGGAATATGCGACGGGCAGGGGCACTTACGTAGTTCCGAAACATTACATAAAGGAAAGGAAGGATTCATACTTCGTCGCTGGCGCGCACATGGGGCTCGGTGAGAACCGGCGCTGCAAGTTGGCACATGAGATCGAATCGACTTACTGGGTGACAAGAATAATCAATAAAGTTGATAAGAGGACAGGCAAAGGACAATGATGAAGCACTGGAAAGTTTGCATTACGCTGATGTGTCTTTTGACACCGTGCTTGCATTTCAGCGCTAGCACAGAGGTATCACTCGAAGACATCGGACTGCATTACCGTGCACTTCGAGAATTCAGTCTTGATGCGGCAAAGGTCGTCGAGGTCAGCGGGTTCAGCGTGATGAAGGATGTTGCTGAATTCGAGTTCAAGCAAGGCCATATATACTTCTTTGAACCGGTTTTATCAAGCGTGGTAGCGGCTTACTTCGAGGGCATGGGTGTTTTCCGGCTATCGACTGACAAGAAGATCGAAAAACAGCAGATATTACGCTTCACTGATCAGGAATACGTGGATCTTGAATTCGAACAGGCATTTTTCTTCTTCACAGATGATACCTACAAACAGATATCCAATGCCGGAAATATCGGCAGCTTGAATATTCCTGATTCAGTAGAGGATATTATGCGTCTGTTCCGTCAGAAAATCCGTGACCGGTTCCCATGGAATTTTGATGCACGGCTACTAGCCGATCTCACCAGACCCGGAAAGGGGCAGTTCTTTGGTGCGTTCTTGGAGTGTTTGGATGATGAAGCGCTCCTGTATCTCATCGATCCGATGGATGAGGAAATGGTAACGCTCATAAAGTACAAGAAAGTCAAGTTTTCAAAGCGCGCGGAAATCGAGACATGGTATTCATCCGGACCAAAAGAGCCATCGTCGCAAGAAAAGGCGAAATTCGATATCGACCGCTTACAGCTCGACGTCACGATAGGAGAAGACCAGCAACTGGCGGCGAACGCCAAAATGCATTTCCAATGCCCGTTCGATCATGTCCGGCTCGCAGCGCTTCATCTGGAGCACGAATTACGCGTCGAAACGGCGATTCTGGGTGAATCCGATACGTGCCTGGTCATTCAAGAACCAGAAAAAGCAGATGCGCAATTGTGGGTTGCGTTCCCATATCGACTGATGCAAGACGGGGAATACGATTTGACCCTATCCTACAGTGGTGATGGATTGATCGACGATATTGGCGGTGGCAATTTTAGCGTTGGCGGACGCATTGCCTGGTTCCCTAGTTTCTATGACAATGTCTTTGACCCACGACATTTCCACATCAAATTTGCCGTACCTTCGAATATGACCTTACTCAGCACCGGCAAACTGGTGAACAGCTGGACCGAACAGAATATGACCTATTCAGAATGGAAGAGTGGAATCGAACACATACTGGCTGGTTTCAATTACGGTAGTTTCACGGCCGTTAAGCAGCAGAGCCCGCTGTGTGAGATCAATTGCTACACAAATAAGAGATCATCGGATGCCCTACTGACTGTGCGGAGGATCCTTGAGGAGAACCGTGACCTGCAGGTGGATTTGATGTTGATGCCGCAAGAATTGACAACTGATGGTATCGGCAAGAACGCAGCCATCGAGAGCCGGAATGCCTATGAAGTTTTCCACCACTTCTTTGGCGACATCCCGATTCGGGAGATCAAGATATCTCAACAGCCGCAAGTTTCATTTGCGGCCAGCTGGCCGACATTGATATTCCTGCCCTTTACCGCATTCTATGATGAGTCGGTGCGGCAAAGACTCTTCGAACCGGTCATCGGATTGCGCTGGTACGGAGAGTGGGAGTCATATCACGAGGGCGTTGCTTCACACGAGATGGCCCATCAGTGGTGGGCTCATTCAGTCATGACCTCGTCTTACCACGATACATGGTTGAACGAGGGATTTGCTACATATTCAGAGGCACTACATCTCCAGGTGACAAAAGGGATCGGTGATTTCAAGAAGTACATGAGAACATTGCGGCGTCAGGTGTTCTCCGATGTCGGCGGAGGCGTGAGCCTTGCTGAGCTTGGTCCGGTATGGTTAGGTCGCCGTCTGAGTTCGCTGGACATCCCCCAAGGTTACTATTTGATATACGTGAAAGGCGCATATATCCTGCACATGTTGAGGATGATGCTTTTTGACTACGATGAGAAGAGTGATGAGCGCTTCATCAAAATGATGAAAGATTATGTGAGCACATATACGGGCAAGATCGCCACGACCAGCGATTTCAAAAAAATCGTGGAGAAGCATTTTGGTAGAAGCATGGATTGGTTCTTTGACCAGTGGGTGTACGGTACGGAAATACCGATCTATAGTTTCGACTATGACATTGAAAGGGCTGGTGATGACTATTTTCTTACCATCTACGCTCAGCAAAGCGAGGTTTCCCCGTCATTTGAAATGCCAGTGCCACTTGTTGTCAACTTCCGCACTGGTCACGCGGTTGTGCACCTTACGCTCAAGGGAAATCAAGCTATCGCCAGGCAGTTCCATCTGCCGCACGAGCCAGTTTCGATCGAGCCTAATCCGTGGAACGCGGTGCTGTGTACGATCGCGAGGTAATGGTTAGTGAAGACAGGCGGTTTACGGCCAATCGTGCGCTGCTACTGAAAGGGGACTAGAATGCAGAGAATATTGAAGTATGCCAATCTCCTGGCGATAGTAGGTACTGCCTGGATGGCGCTGGTCATAATCTCGATGCGTAGCGCTCCATCTTTCATGCAAGAGCTGACCGGACACTGGGGTGGATTTGTCACAGTATCTTTGACCGAGCCGGTCTTTGCAGCGCTTCTATTTCTTTTCTTTGGATCGCTGCACTTCTACAATGTGCGGGTGAAGAGGATCATCGACCCTTATTTTTCGACGCTGGCTGGATTGATCGGTGCATCGTGGATGATATTGGTGGCAGTGCTGCATCGTTTTCCTGCAGTCTGGCATTGGTTCGCGACGCAACAGTCCGGAATGGTTTTGACCATGGCTCAAACATTTTTCGTCCTACCGTTTTTGATTTTCTTCGTTTTGTTCTACTACGGATACAACAGAGGTAGGTACACGGTTAGGCTTCGTGTCGCGACGGTCATCGCAGCCGTCGGGCAATTGTGGTTTTTGTTGGTTTCGGCGACACGCATATCGCCATCATTTTGGCACTGGTTGATCCAGCATGGTATCCGGAGATTCATGATGGTAACCGAGCCGTTCGTGGTTCTATCGTTACTGCTGTTTCTTGTTTGTCTCTATTTTGAGCCAAGAACATAACCGGAGGGTGCTAAATGCTTGACCTGTACGCTTTCTGGATGAGTTTTGGGGTCTGTTTCATTTGTTTTGCCATTCGGACACTGTATAATTATTGGCATTATCGTGGGTGTAGGGTAGCCGCGAAGAAACCAGTGGTAATCACTGTATACGTGTTGATGGGCGTTCTGTGGTTCGCTTGGTTTCAAATGAATTTCACCGATCCGGTGAAGATGGCCCTGCCCCTGTGGTTGCGACTGGTTGGATTAGTTTTCTTCGTGACTGGTGTATCGCTCTTCTTGTTTGCTCACGCGGGTCTGGGAAGGCTCAAAGAGGAAGGCCGGCTCATCCAGACTGGAATATACTCCAGAATCAGAAACCCGATGTACCTTGGATTCATTGTATGGGTTATAGGATTCCCCGTGTTCATGCAGAGCATGCTTACACTGTTGAGTGCTGTGTTGTGGATAATACATTTCATTATATGGAAGACTCTAGAAGAAAAGGATTTACAGCGGAGATTTAACGGTTACCGTGAATACATGGCACGGACATGGTTCTAATCTAGGGGGCACGAAATTCATTGAGGAGGAAGCCAATGACCAGAGTGAAATTGGAATTACCTCGGAAGTTTGACTTTTCCACGGATATACAGGTTTGTATTAGTAACATAAACTATGGTGGGCACCTGGGTAATGATGCTCTACTGTCGTTGATCCATGAAGCGCGCATAAGGTTTCTCGAAGACCACGGCTACACTGAATCTGATATCGATGGTGTCGGCATAATCATGGTCGATACAGTCATCGTGTATAAGTCCGAGAGTTTTCACGGTGATGTGTTGACCTTCGAGGTTGCGGTTGACGACGTGGGCAAGGTCGGTTGTGATTTCTGTTTCCGCGTGACAAAAAAGGATACGGGCAAAGATGTGGCGCATGCGAAAACAGGTATCGTATTCTTCGACTATGGTATGAGAAAAGTGGTAAATACACCACATGCGTTCAGGAAACTGTTCGGCTAGTACGGTGGTTGCGCGTTTGAACA
>JASFEK010000174.1:0-4364 GCA_050124875.1 Caldifarciminota bacterium
ACAAGATAGAAAATCATTCAAGACCCCGTTCTGCAGTAGCCAATAGTGCTTGACAGCAGAATAGATAAGCACTACAATCTTGTGACGGATGCTAGGCATTCAGTGAAGCAGTGATAAGTGAAAGAGACGATCGCTGTAATCGGTTTTTTGATCCTTGTCATCGATGACACGAAGTATCGAATGACTTAATGACATAGTGACACAATGACTCTTTATCTACGAGGTGAATAGTGAAAATGAAAAATCGTTTATCTCTACACGTTGTGCTCGGCATTACCTGCCTGATCTCTATCTTTCTTCTCCCATTATCAGCACAGGCTCCAGCCGATATGGGGGCAATGCGTTCGTGTCTTGAGCAGGTAAGACAGTATGAAATGCAATCGTGGCAAGAGGCAATAGCTTGGGAGAAGAAACATGCCGGTCGTGATCCGGATTTTGATTCACGTTACGTTCGGATAGATATTGAAGTGCACTTCAGTGACAGCACAATTCATGCCACAGTGCAGACAATGTTCCAAAGTCAGGCTAATGGCCTAAGTGAGATCATGCTTGATTTTGATGATGCATTGACCATCGATTCAGTTTTCCTTAATGGTGCTGGTTATGTTCTTGCCGGGGAGAGCCTGATCGTTTCACTCGATCAGACCTACGACAGCGGCGAGGTTTTCAGTGTCGCGACCACGTATCATGGGCGGCCCAGGATAATCGGTGGTGTTAAAGGCTTCCGTTTTGTGAGCCATCAGGGGATTCCAGTTGTGGCAACGCTCTGCACGCCATATCTTGCACATACCTGGTGGCCATGCGTTGACGGTCCAGCCGATAAGCTGGATTCAGTTCATCTCTATATAACAATCCCTGATACGTCTTACGGCGGCTACCCCTTGTATGCTGCCTCGAATGGAAAGTTGATGAGCGTTACGCCGGCAGGGTCCGGCTGGGTCACTTACGAATGGCACGAAGACTATCCGATTGTACCCTACTATGTGTCGATCGCCATAAGCAATTATTTAATTTTCTCACATTACTATCACTATGCTGCTGACTCCATGGAGGTTCCATATTACGTGTTTCCCGAGCACTACTCGCAAGCCCAGCAGACATTCGCCGAAACGGTCGACATGATTACCTTCTTCGCCGGTTTGTTTGGCGAGTATCCCTTTGTGACCGAGAAGTATTCAATGGCGGAAATAGGGTTTTATGGAGCGATCGAAAAGCAAACCAAAACGATAATGGGTAGTGTCAGTTCAAACTGGTACATGATCGTAGTTCATGAACTTTCACACATGTGGTTTGGCGACATGATCAGTCCAACGAGTTGGCACCATTGCTGGGTCAACGAGGGTTTTGCTACCTATTCGGAAGCGCTGTGGTGGGAAGGTCTATACGGGCTACAAGAATACCATAACTACATGGATGACCTGAGTTATTGGAATGCCGGCACCATCTATCTACCGAATATAACGAATCCCTTCCAGATCTTCTTGACGATCTGCTATGACAAGGGTGCATGGGTATTACATATGCTCCGCCATGTCATGGGCGATTCAGTCTTCTTTGAGGCTCTCCACACGTATGCGACCGAACCGCAATATATGTATGGTAACGCGAGCACCGAGGATGTGCAGCAAGTTTTCGAGACTGTTTCCGGACTCAACCTATCTGATTTCTTTCAGCAATGGATATACGATGAGCGCTATCCCAGATACTACTACTGGTGGACCTATACTGAGCAAGAAAATGACCGTTATCAGATTCAGGTCACGGTTGAGCAGAGGCAGAATGACTTGGGTTGGCGACCTGTCTTCGTGATGCCCATTGATTTAGTTTTCACACTACCGTCGGGTGATACTACTGTAGTCGTGCAGAACAACGATACATTGCAGACCTATCAATTCGAATTCGGAGAGATCCCTATTGCCTTGAATCTTGACCCGGACAGGTGGATACTTAGATATGCAGTTGAGCTTGGGGTCAGTGAGAACCCGGTCGTCTCAATACCTTCTTTATTACCCTTTGTGGCGTGCAATCCGAACCCTGCGGTGCAGCGGGTTCAGATAGAATATCATGTCCCGGCATCCGGTGCATGTAAACTCGCGCTCTATGATGTTGCAGGCAAAGTGGTGTCTGATATCGCGGACGGCCTGCATCTTGCTGGCGTGTACAGCAGAACGCTCGATGTCGGAAATTTGCCTGCAGGCGTGTACTATGTGAGACTCGAGACCGGGAGAGATGCGGCAATTGAAAAGGTTGTGCTGCTTGAATAATCTCGATGATTCACTCAGGGATCAGCCAGACTGCGAATACCCTAGTCAAACGCATGACTTAATGACATATTGACATAATGACTTAAAAGGTTTCATGGATTTCCGTCAAAACACCCTTAGAATCATATATCTCACATGCGCAATGATGTTTTGCTTTGCCGCGGGTATTTTTGGCTCGGGTCTAGTCAATATCAGCAGCATGACCCCATCTGCTGCGGCCGGAATGAATCCGTGGTCTGCATTCCTGCCCGTTCTTCTGTTCTCATTTGCGGTCGCGGTCCTTTTCGCCTACATTGTGACGCGCAGTCATTGGTTTGGCTTGAAGCTGGCGCTTGCAGTCTTTATTACTTTCTACGGCCTGATGACGGTTGTATGGCAAATCGAATCACTTCTGTTCTTGGGTGATCAGGTCGCGACCCGGGTAATAACCAGGATTTTCCTCAGCGGTTTGATTACGGCTGGTCTTTTTGCTCCATTAGCGGTTCTGATCATGGGTAGGGTCAAGCAGAAGCAGTTGATGCTGGTTTTCAATCCGCACCTGGAAATGGAATTGAGCGCGTGGGTGTGGAGGATACTGGGAATTGGCGTTTGCTATGTGGTCTTGTATTTGGTTTTTGGCTACTTCGTTGCCTGGAAGAACCCTGTTGTCCAGGCTTACTACGGAGGCCAGGATCCTGGTAGCATTTTTGGCCATCTTGCTGACCAGTGGTCACGCGCACCACTGCTATTTTTATTCCAGTTCGGACGCGGTCTGCTATGGATGTTGTTTGCGCTGCCCATCATCCGCATGCATAAGGGCGGTAAGTGGGAAGTGGGGTTGACGGTTGCTGCGCTCTTCGCAGTGTGGAGCCTGCAATTACTCATGCCAAATCCTTTCATGCCCGCCGAGGTTGCCCGCGTGCATCTCATCGAGACCGCCGCGTCGAACTTCATCTTTGGGTGGATCGTAGGATTCTTGCTGGCATGACATAAATGACGCAGTGATGCGTTGACATACACTCTGGTACGTATATAATACCGAAATCTTACATTCTAATAAGCCTGAGTTTGCGAATGACTCACTGACATAATGATTTGATTACACAAAGGGTGCTTTAGCACTCAGGGAGGTACGAATGGACAAGAAGAATTTCTCGATAGAAGAAGCATTGCAGTATGGTTGGAACACCATGAAAGCCAACATATGGTTTTTTGTCGGGGTGCTCGTTGTCGCGTGGGCTATTGCCTTTATTCCCCACATCATTGCCAGCATCTTGCAGAGAGAGTCGGGTGGCCTGTCATTTCTCTTCCGTGTTATAGCCTGGGTAGTGGATTGCATAGTGGCAATCGGTTTGATCACGATAGCCCTGAAGTTTCTTGATAACGAGCAACCGAGGTTTGAAGATTTGTTTTCGTTCAAACGCCATTTTTGGAGATACCTGGGCGCATCCATCCTTACCATGCTTGTTGTATGGGCCGGTATTATCCTGTTGATAATTCCGGGTGTATATTGGGCACTTAAATTTCAGTTTTTCGGCTATTTCGTCGTTGATAAGGGCTGCGAGCCAGTTGAGTCGATGCGCAGAAGTTCCCAGATAACACAAAACGTGAAGTGGAAGTTACTGGGATTTGGCATCGTGCTGGCAATAATCAACTGGATCGGGGTCATCTGTCTGGTTGTGGGTTTGCTCGTGACAGTTCCCCTGACCCTACTCGCTTATTCGTGGGTCTACCGTAAATTGCTCAGTCAGACAGAGTCCGCACAAGCACCGGTTGTCGCGCCGGAAGCAAAACCGGCAAGCTGAGGTGTGTTCTGATGACTAGTCAGTTGCTGTGGTGGTGTATGCGTAGGTCAATTTCAACTGTGTTGCTGTTAGCCATCATTTCTGTTGCATCGGCCAAGAACATCCTAGCTGATGTAACGGGTGACGGCATTGATGATATCATTAGAATGGGTATGAAGATGGTGACCGTGCAGGACGGCGCATCGAACCGGCTTCACACGATCGTAGCCGGCAAGCAATTCCTGGCGGATATTTCGGTTGACGACTATTTCAGCGGTACAAGAGGAAATGAAATTGCGATTTCGATGTTGCCGGAAAAGGGTTATTTTAGTGAGGT
>JASFEK010000175.1:0-4354 GCA_050124875.1 Caldifarciminota bacterium
TTTGTGGCACGTTAAGTCCAACGAAACGGCAATGATAGATATCCTTTTCGTCAACCCCAGGGAAGTGGGCGCATTCTTTGAGCGGATGCCGCCGCTGGGTTTGGCCTATATCGCAGCGGCTCTCGAGTTGGAAGACTACTCGGTGAAGATCGTCGATTTCGAGGTAGATGAACATTCGCTCACACACTGGCTGGAAAAGTACCAACCGAAATTCCTGGGCATCTCCGGTACGAGTCATACCCGCTTTGAATCCTTCCGTCTGGCGGCAGAGGCCAAGGTATTTAGTCCGGAGATCATCACGATATACGGTGGGGTTCACGCTACATTCACAGCGGAGAATACATTGCGACGCATTGACGAAGTGGATTATGTCGTTTGTGGCGAGGGAGAGGCTACTACTGTAGCATTGCTTGCTGAGGTCTCCGAAAGAAGGGAGCCAAATACGGTGCCGGGGATAAGCTACCGGAGAGGGGATAGCATCGTTCAAACACCACCGGCTAAACGTATCATCCCGCTCGATAGTCTTGCGCGCCCCGCTTACCATTTGTTAGACATGGATCAATATTCACTAGCCATGGAGTCCCTCGGAGTGACGGGGATATCACTGCTCACCTCACGTGGTTGTTTTGCCAAGTGCAGTTTTTGCTCGGCTAGCCGCATGTTTGGTCACCACGTGACAACTCATTGTGCTGCGCGCGTGTTGGATGAAATATGTTTTTTGCAGGGCAAGTACGGATATGGAGGTATAAAGATCTTTGACAGCACATTTACCATGAAGAAAAAACACGTACACGAGTTCTGTGACGAAATCATGCGCCGTGGCCTCGATTTTCCCTGGGAGTGTGAAATCCGGGTCGGGACGGTTGACCGGGAAATGCTCGAAAAAATGAGGGAAGCAGGATGCTACTATGTGAGTTTCGGCATCGAGTCGGCGAGTCAGCGTGTATTGGACGCCATGCGCAAGGGGATCACTGTTGAGCAATCCGTTGAGGTGCTCGACCTGTGTGTTGATGTGGGCCTGCGTACCAAGGTCTTTTTCTCATTCGGCCATATTGGGGAAACCATGGATGATGTGGAGAGCACTTTTGGGTTCGTGGACCGGCATGCCGGGAAAATATCCACGCTGGCGAGCGGTGCCGGCGTGCGTATCTACCCGGGAACATATCTGGAGGAATATGCGTGCAAGAACAATCTCTTGCCCGAAGGATTTGAATGGAGTCTACCCTATGATGAGCCGAGGCTAGCGCGTATTCTGCAGACGAGGTCAGTGCCCGTTCTTGTCCAGCCCCAGCTCGGGTATGATGAACTGGAGAAAATTGCCTTGCAGATCTATTCCAGGAAATTCAAGGGCTGGCAGGGATTCAAGTATGGGTTCAGAAAGGTGAC
The DNA here is from genome assembly GCA_050124875.1 of Caldifarciminota bacterium. Lineage (GTDB taxonomy): Bacteria > Hydrothermota > Tepidihabitantia > SM23-42 > SM23-42 > SM23-42. The sequence goes on from JASFEK010000175.1 coordinate 1,387, forward strand.
CGACCCACAGAAGTTGAAGAAACTCTCGCACATTGCACGCATTAAGCTGAAGCATATCTTGTCGAAGAAGGACTGAATATATGCGCGTTCTGCATCTCACGTTTGAGAATTTCCAGGATGTTCCGGGGTTGTTGAGCCGCTGTCACTCATTTTTCGGTGATCGGGGTGCGCTTGCGACCATGGTGCCTTCGCGCCTTGGATTTCCCAATGGCATTTGCTTCAAATATCCATTGTTGGATTCAGGACCATTCAGCACGCTTTCAAGAATTACAGGCCGTGACAATGTGAATGTCATGGAAAACGAGTTGCGTTTGAAGATAAAGGGTGAAAGACCTGTAGAAAACATCTACTTCAGGGGCCGTGATCTTGTCTGGTTGTATAGACTGAACCGTGCATGGCGCAAGTATGAATTGGGCAGTTTCGATGTGTATCACTTTGATGGGGATGTGCCGTTCATATATGGTGATCGTATACTGAAAAAACTGGCGGGTAAGCGTATCGTAACACACTTCTTCGGAAGCGAGTTGAGGAAATGGGGTATGAATCCATATTTGCATGAACATGCACAGCTCCGGTTCACATCGGAATTGGATCACACCAGGATCGATCCGACGCTTACCTTTGTCCCGATACCTTACGAGATCGGGAATATTAGACCACGTCCGGACGAGAACAAGATCTTGAGGGTCGGGCATTCACCGACCCGGCGAACGGCCAAGGGAACGGCTGATATCATCCAGGCGGTCGAAAGGTTGAAAAGGCAACTGGATTTTGAATTCTTACTCATTGAAGGTGTACCGCATTGGAAGTGTATGGAACTGAAGGCGACTTGCGATATCGGCATTGATCAGATTGGCAACTATGCCGGCACTGGCTACGGCCGCAGCGGTCTGGAATTTCTTGCCCTTGGTATACCAACCATTACTGAAATACCAGAAGATTACGAGCCGCTCTTACCCCAGCACCCGTTCATGAATGCAACCAGAGATGATTTTGAAGAGGTCCTGCGCCGCCTGTTAACCGAGCGCGATTTGAGGTGGTCGAAGCGCCAGCAGGGGTTGCAGTGGGTAAGGGATTTCCCCAATCCGCGCCGGATCATGGCAAGAATATATGACGAATACAGCAGGATAGGATGGATCCGTTGATTCCAGAGATACCTGCCTTGACAAATATCCATTTTGCATTAGAATAAGCACGTTGATTTATCATGCAAGATATTGATATTATTACATATTTGAAGAGCAAGAAGGAATTGGTCGATGCTGCTCTCGGAAGATATTTCTCAGATAAAAATCCGTTCTTCGATACAATGTACTACTCGGTCGACAGTGGCAAGCGCATCAGACCAATTCTGGCGATCGCAAGCTATGAGGCAAACGGTGGACAAGATCTGGAGACCGTTATGCCCATCGCGTGTGGTCTGGAGTTGATACACACCTATTCATTGATCCATGATGATTTGCCGGCCATGGATGACGATGATTTCCGAAGGGGTAAGGCATCAGCCCATAAGCAATATGACGAAGCGATAGCGATCCTATCAGGGGATGGCCTCTTTGCCTATGCTTTTGAGCTGTTGAGTATGGGTGATACCAGCGCTGAGAAACTTGCGGCGGTCAATGCGGTCAGCAAGGCAGTCGGGCCAAAGGGTGTGGTATACGGACAGGTCCTGGATATTAGCGAGGCCGAGGATCCAGGACCGAGAGCGCTCCGGCAGATCCACATCAATAAAACCGCAAAGTTCATAGCGGTTTCCGTTGAGGTGGGCGCGATCATGGCGCGTGCGGCGTCAGATCGTATCGCTGCTCTATACAAAGCCGGCATTTACCTGGGTATGTTGTTTCAGTATACTGACGATATCCTGGATGTTGTTGGCAAGAAGGGTGAATTGGGTAAGACACCGGGCAAGGACCAGGCAAGCGGTAAGGTTTCTGCGCCGAGAATCTACGGTATTGATGGCGCGCGCTTTCGCGCAGAGCGTTATGCGGCTCTTGCCAAGGCGAAATTCCTGCGCTTTGGAGAGGATTTCAGTGTCTTGGCAGATCTGACTGATTTTGTCTTGACCCGCACCTACTGATTAGGGAGAACGATGAGTTTGTTGAAACGGATAAAAGAGCCCAAAGATCTAAGAGAATTGAGTTTTGATGAACTGAAGACGCTGGCCCAAGAGGTCCGTACGGAGATCATAAAGACGTGTTCCTGTACAGGTGGTCATGTCGCGCCTTCCTTGGGAGTCGTGGAGTTGACGCTTGCCTTGTATCGCGTATTCGACTCGGAACGTGATAAGATAATCTGGGACGTAGGTCATCAGACCTACACGCAGAAATTGATCACGGGTCGGGCTTCGCGCTTTCACACATTGCGTACATACCGAGGAATAAGCGGCTTTCCTAAGCGCAGCGAGTCAAAGTATGATGTGTTCGATACCGGGCATTCTTCGACTTCTTTGTCTGCGGCTACGGGTTTTGCCTTGGCCCGTGATTACCGCGGGGATGACTACCATATACTGAGCGTTATCGGTGATGGTTCACTCGGTGCCGGTATGGCCTTTGAAGCGCTCAATCATATCGGGCATCTCAAGAAAGATATCATAGTCGTGCTGAATGATAATGAGCATTCGATTGGCGAAAGCGTCGGCGCACTCTCCCAGTATCTGAACAAGATGATAACGACACGGACTTACAACCGGTTCCGGGATGATCTGTGGAAATTCCTTGGCCGTTTCCCCCCATATTTCAGGGATCGAGGACGAAATCTTGCCAAGCGTATTCAAGAGGGACTCAAGGGATTGTACGCGCCGTCGGTGATCTTCGAGGAATTAGGATTCCGGTATATCGGTCCGTTGAACGGTCATAAATTGGGCGAGTTGATCGACACGTTTTCCCGTTTGAAAGAGATGCGCGGGCCGCGTTTTGTGCATGTCGTGACCAAAAAAGGCAAGGGGTATGGCCACGCTGAGCAGCGCCCG
>JASFEK010000176.1:0-4310 GCA_050124875.1 Caldifarciminota bacterium
GTCGGCGCTGAAAGATATTTGATCCAAGAAGGTGTAGTAGAAAAGGAGGAACCGTGAAACAAATCGTACACACAGATCAAGCACCTAAAGCTATTGGTCCTTACTCGCAGGCGATAAAGGCCGGGCCTTTTGTCTTCACTGCCGGTCAAGTCGCCATTGACCCGAGCACCGGTTCGCTTATCGAAGGTGATGTCGCGGCGCAGACAAAGCAAGTGCTCGAAAACCTCAAAGCAGTAGTCGAGGCGGCGGGCACCAGTCTAGCGAATGCTGTTAAGATCACGGTTTATCTGACAAAGACCGAGCACTTCGCGCCGATGAACGAAACCTACGCTCAGTATTTCACACAAAAACCCCCTGCCCGCACCACGGTCTTCATCAATACCCTGCCCTTGGGTGCCCTGGTAGAAATCGATGTCATTGCTCAACTACAAGCTGATTGAGAAAACAATCGGCGTCCGTTTTCGCAAAAAAGCATTACTACGCCGCGCATTTACCCACTCATCTTTCCGGCGTGCTGAGACAAAAAGGCCGCCGAAGTCTAACGAAACCCTTGAATTCCTTGGTGATGCGGTACTGGAGCTAGTGACGCGCGAGCATCTGCACAAGAAGTACCCGAAACTGAGTGAAGGCGATTTGAACGAAATAAAGATAAAGTTCACCAATCAAGACATTCTGCATGATGTGGGCAAAGACCTCCAGATCGGGACTTTCCTGTTGATGGACAAGGGGGAGGTGCTCACCGGCGGCCGGACCCGTCCCTCCAACATCGCCGGCTGTCTTGAGGCATTGATTGGAGCGATCTATCTTGATAAGGGACTGAAGAGTGCCCGGGCATTTGTCGCCAAACACATTCTAAGAAGGGATATTTCCGGCGTGCGCGATTACAAGTCTTCACTCAACCGCTGGGCAATGAAGCAGCAATGCAGCATCGGTTACCGCGTGGCGAAGTCACAAGGGCCACCGCACCGTAAGATCTTTCATGTCGATCTTTATATCGATCGGAAGAAGGTGAGCCGCGGTACTGGGGATTCAAAGAAGAAGGCTCAACAAGCGGCCGCCAGGAAATTCATCGAAGAGCACCCCAAGATCGAGACGTAGGCTTTTTCAGACTATAACGACCCTGCCCTCATCTGCATCCAGCTCAACTAATGCCCCATCATGGATGAGGGTTGTTGCGCCGGTAATTGAAAGCGCCGGTAATCCAAGTTCCCGGGCAACCATGGCTGCATGGCAGATGACGCCGCCGACCTCGACGATCAAGCCCGAGGCAATCGTAAAGAGAGGCGTCCAGCCAGGGTCGGCATGATGGGTGACGAGCACCTCCCCTTGGTTCAGACGGTGGATCTTCGAAAAATCGGTGATGATGCGCGCTCTCGCCTTGATCTTGCCCGAACTCAGGGGTTCACCCCTGAGCACCTTCGATTCCTTTACCACACTGCTGACCCGCTCCCCGCTCTCGTATATGACTTCCGGCGCATGGGCACGCTGATACTCATTCCACTGTTTCTTACGTCGCGCGATGATGCCACGCAACTCTTTCTTGTTCATTCTGGTCGAAACCAGCGCCTCCAGATCATGCAAAGACAAAAAGAATATATCCCTTAACTTATCGATGTATGCTTGATCCACAAGGTGTTTTCCAATATTCAGCAATTGATCCTTTGTCTTGGCCGTCGCCTTCAAGTAGTAATGTTTACCATTTTCCCTTAGTGGCACGGTCGCCTCAAGTCGCGGCAAGAAAGCCTTAAGCAGGAACCGCTCGACCGGTTTTACGGATTTCAAGATATCGCGTACTACATCTTCACGGTGATGAACATACTCGCCGCTATTCTTCGCCGCAGCCAATATTTGAAAAAGCATTGCGTGATCCTCACGCCAATTGCAGCTGGCGATGTCAAACTCGGCTGGACCGCGATGTCCAAAATTCTCCATGAAGCTATCTACACCCACGCGGAATTCGGAATCACGGCGGTAGAGTTTCTTTAGATTTGCTGTGTTTGGAGATCTCAATTTACGTCTTGCTAGGCTGGCCAGACGGTTTATGTTCAGTGCCATTTCTCCGGTCTTGTCGATGATCCCGATGATCGCCTTGCGCGCCAATGCCTCACCCTTCTTGCCCATCCGGATGCTCAACAGGCCACTCAATAGTGCCAATTGAAAACTGCCCAGGAAGATGCCCCCAAAATACCGGCGTGCAAATCTCTTGAGAATCAACCTCATCCAATTCTTGACCTTATCGACCGCTTCGGCTAAGTCCTCAGCCGTTGAAAATGTTGCACAGTAGGCTTCCAACTCGTCATTCGCGTGTGCGATTTTTCGGCTCATCCAGCCGTATCTGAAAAAACCAAGCGTCAGGTAGTAAGAAAGCCTAAAGATCGATGTAATACTATAAACAAACATACGGTAGCCCGGCAGGATGCGCGGAACTTTATTGAGCTCCACAGCCCTGAATGCGGCGGCCATTTGTGGATCAATCGCACGGTCACCTTGGATCGAATCAATTATCGGTCCGATCGGCTTACCATAGGCAAGCGTGTTGTTCATATTCCAGTAAAGCCTCCCCGAGAGCATTTCCACCGGCCTGAATTTCCGATACTGTTCTTCGCTGATCGGAAAGCCAAACACATCGATCATGATGCCGGGAAAGAACGACGTGTCGAAAATCGACCAGGTCATGGGTGATACCGGATCTGGAATGGTTTCCCGCACATTGGCATTGCACCAGACCGTACCCCTGCTGCGCTGTGAGGCTGCATGCAATGACACGGGCCGTGTCTGCAGTATGTAAAGCTTACCGTCTTCGATCGCCCACTCAACATCTTGTGGTGCTTTGAAGATCCGCTCTATTTTCTTCCCCTGATCCACGAGTTTCCTCAGCTGCTCCGGGGATAATAGATCATCACCCTTATGCTCGATCGTCCTGCCGCCTCGAATACGATACCGTGCAGGCGTGACCCTGCCGGAGACAAGCTTGTCGCCCAGGCCCCGGCAACACTCGATCAAGACCTCGCTTATCGAGAAAGGACTCTGCGTAACCATTACGCCGCTCACTGCCGGTTCTAGCTGATGCTGGATGATCACCGCCATATCACCGATTTCCACATTCATCTTCCGGCAATATTCCCGGACCCGGGGTGATTCGACCGACTGCCAGGATTTCATGACCGCATCAATTCCGTCACTCACGCTGCTGATGTTCAGGGTCGTCGAATACATACCGGCGAACGAGAGACCAGGCATGTCCTCAGCTGTCCCTGATGAGCGCACCGCGACTCTGCCCTGCTTCAAGAAACCGCGCAGCGCTTCAGTTAATTCTCTCCTGTGCCTCACGGATATCTCGCCGCTCGCAAGGTATGCACGGTACATCTTCGTCGATACCACAACAAAACGGGGAACATTGAAGCGCGGGGGCAGCCGTCTGAGATTCGCCGCCTTGACGCCCGTCTGTTGTATGTTACCTTTACTTACTATGTTCATTGCTCGCCTCGGATGCTATGTTCACTTCCAGCTCCTCGATCTCCTGGGTCAACCTTTGATATTCATCAAAAAGCCTCTTTGTCTTTCTCGACGCACTCACTGCCGCCTGCCGCATGAAACTAACACGCAATTTACGACGCCTTTCTTCTTTCTGGGCAAGAGTACGCTGAAGCTTCTCCACCCTCGATTCTTTCTTTTTCTTCCTCGCCCCGGATTTGCGAGTACGGGCCACCCCTTTTTTCTTCCATAAGTAATACATAAAATCACCGGGGTAATCAATCAATCTTTCTTGCTTCAGTTCCACGATACGCGTGGCGAATGATTGAATAAGATCGCGGTTATGGGTTACCAGAATAACCGTTCCGCCATACAGCTGCAAGGCGTGCCTGATCGCCTCAGTCGATTCCCAGTCTAGATGGAATGTGGGCTCATCGAGCACGAGCAAGTTCGATGCCTTAAGCATGGCTTTTAGAATAACGAGCCTCGTCTTCTCACCACCACTCAAAACACCCACTTTTTTCAGTACATCGTCACCAGAAAAAAGAAATAGACCCAGATAATTGCGGATTCTCTGAACGACGTCAGGCAGTGCCTCCTTGATGACTTCATCCAGCACACTATTTACCGGATCGAGCTTGCGCACGAGTTCATGAGAGAACATGCCGACCTGCAATTTCTCACTTGCCTTACGCACGCCTGATGTGGATTCTTCCACACCACAGATAATACGGCTGAGCGTCGACTTTCCGGCACCATTCTTGCCGATCAGGGCGACCCGATCACCCTTTTCGATCACCATGTCAATGTTCCTTAGCACTACGTGACCGTCATAC
>JASFEK010000177.1:0-4306 GCA_050124875.1 Caldifarciminota bacterium
CTCCTTTGCCTTTACCACATAGTTCATGAATTTCCGATAATCAGACGCGCTCGTATAGACCTTTTTCCGATCATCACCACGGCTCATGATGTGATAAAAACAATTCTCCCCCTGTAACCGGTATGGTCGCGCCATCAGTAGAACAGCCGGCTTCTCTGCATACTTCTCAGGTAGTTTCTAGTTTCCAGGTCTGACCCCTACAACCGATGCCAGACGTTCTTGTCCAATGATCTATACTGTATCGCCTCGGCGACGTGATGGGTTTTTATGTTTTCTACGCCATCTAAATCCGCGATCGTCCGCGCGACCTTGAGCACCTTGTCGTACGCGCGCGCCGACAACCCGAAACGCTCGATCGCAGTTTTCAATAATGACTGCGCCTCATCATCGATCGCGCAGTGCTTGCGGATGTCCTTCGACCCCAGATGCGCGTTACAGTAGATCTTCTTCTTGCCCTTGTACCGCCCGAGCTGCAGCTCGCGCGCCTGGTTCACGCGCGTGCGGATAGCCAGTGACGACTCGCCAACCGCCTTCGACTTCAGCTCATCGTATTTCAAGGCCGGCACCTCGATGTGAATGTCGATTCTATCGAGCAGTGGCCCGGAGATCTTGGAATGATAACGCTGGATCGCGGTCGGCGTGCACCGGCACTCATGATGCGGGTCCGTGAAATACCCGCACGGACATGGATTCATGGCCGCGGCGAGCATGAAACGCGCCGGATAGGTTAGGGTAATTTTCGCCCGACCGATCGTCACCTGGCCATCTTCAATCGGCTGACGCAGCACCTCCAAAACATTCTTGTGGAACTCCGGTAACTCATCAAGGAACAACACACCGTTATGCGCTAAGGACACCTCGCCCGGCCTGGGTACATGACCGCCGCCGATTATGCCGGCATCCGAGATCGTATGATGGGGCGCACGGAACGGCCGCGTGCCGAGCAAGGAATCGCCGGCCGGCAGAATACCGGCCACCGAATGGATCTTGGTCGTCTCCAAGGCCTCTTCCAAGGTCATGCGGGGTAATATTGTCACCATCCTGCGCGCGAGCATGGTCTTACCCGTACCCGGCGGCCCGATCATCAGGATGTTGTGGCCACCCGCCGCGGCGATCTCGAGCGCCCGCTTCGCATGATGCTGGCCCTTGACTTCGGCGAAATCAACTGCATACTGCGACGCGGCTTCGAAGATCTCCTCACGATCGACTGTCACCGGCTGAATGTCCATCTCGCCATTCATGAATGCTACAACCTCGATCAGATTGTCAAACCCGTACACGTTTATGCCCTCAACGATCGCGGCCTCACGCGCATTAGCCCGTGGTAGAATGAGGCCATCGAGTTTGTTCTCCTTGGTTGCCAACGCAAGGGAAATCGCACCCTTGACGGGCCGTAACGAACCATCCAGAGACAGTTCGCCCAGTATGGTGTAGTGTTTCAGATTTGCGCTACGGATGCTCTGCGAAGCAGCGAGTATGCCAGTCGCGATCGGCAGGTCAAAACTCGAGCCTTCCTTTTTAATATCGGCCGGCGCTAGGTTGACTGTAATTCTTTTTGCTGGAAACCGAAATCCTGCATTCTTGATCGCGGCAAATACCCGGTCTTTCGATTCTTTTACCGCATTGTCTGGAAGTCCGACTGTGGTGAAACCTGGTAAGCCGTTTGAAAGATCAACTTCAACATCTACTAGATACCCCTCTATTCCATATGTTGCACATGATAGAATTTTTGATAACATTCGGTGAGTATAGTGATACCGAATCGCATGTCAACCGATTTATGGGGCAGTCTTGACTGATATTCAAACGTGGCTATAATACCCAAAGGAGTCTGAATGAAAAAAATATTCACCTATATTTCTGTGGTTGCAGTTCTCGTGGTCACGGTCTACCTGGTATTGCAGATACGAAGACCGGTCACCCAAGATTTGGACACACCTGAAATCATCTCAACGCAGGACGGTTACGAAGAGTGGGCGGGTATTTTCATCCAGGGAGAACGGATCGGTTATTCCTTTACCAAGATCTCACGCGCCGATACCGGACTCACGGTCGAAAATCTCACACGCATGACCCTGATCATGATGAATCAAACGCGTACCCTGACCACGCACGTCTTTGCCCATACGGATAAGGACTACACACTGAAAGACTACTCACTGGAATTACGCAACGGCGGCGAGCAGCGAGTTGAGGGTAAGATCACCGGCAAACAGCTGGAACTCACATCCTTTACTCAAGGCAGATCTTTCAGCCAAACCATAAACTTGAAAGAAAAACCATATTTCCCTGATGCCATAGAGCAGGTGATAAGAGCCAAAAACATGAAGCCCGGGGATGAGGTGAGCATACCGTATTTCGATCCGACCACGCAAACATCGGCCACCGCGCGCATCAGCATGCACGACGTCGAGAGCGTTGAGGTCATGGGTGAGACGAAAACCGGCACGCGCTTTGAATTAAGTTTCATGGGCATCAATTCAGTACTCTGGCTCGATGAGGAATTCAAACTGGTCAAAGAATCCTCACCGGCCATGCAACTTGAGATCATACCCCTATCCAAGGAACAAGCCCTGGCCGAGATCACGCCGGATAAGGCGTTCGACCTGATCACATTCTTCTCGGTCAAGCTGGATAATCCAACACCCAATCCTCGTACTCTTTCCTACCTGAAGGTCGAGATGCAGGACATAACGACCGAGGACCTTGATCTGGACGACGATTACCAAAAACTCGTCAGCACTCAACCAATCATCATCGAATCTACACTACCGCAAATGGCTGCCTTGCCCTTGCTCGAATTACCTTTGCAGGAACATGAGGAATTCCTTGGGCCGTCGGCTTATATTCAGTGCACCGACCAACGGATAATTGACAAGGCGCGTGAAATCACCGGCGATGACAAGCGGGCTAAGAACGCAGCGGCAAAGTTGGTCACCGGAGTGTACAATCTCCTCGAGAAGAATCCGACCGCCTCACTACCCTCGGCCCTCGACGTCCTCGAAATGAGAAAAGGCGACTGCAATGAGCACGCGATCCTCTTCACTGCGCTTGCGCGTGCCGCCGGCATACCGACCAAGATCTACGTGGGCCTGGTCAATCTTGATGGCTACGCATACTACTACCACGCCTGGTGCGCGGTCTGGCTGGGTTCATGGATCCCGGTTGACCCAACCTTCAATCAATTCCCGGCCGACGTCGGTCATCTGAAATTGAAGGAAGGCGAGATCGCGGAACAGGCGGTAGTGTTGAAAGTCGTCGGCAAGCTGCAAATCAAAACGCTGGAGTACGCCGAATAATCCATCAACACATGAAACGGTTGATCATCAAGAATTTGAAGAAACGATTCAACAGCACATGGGCCCTAAAAGGCTTAAACCTAGAATTGAACAAAGGCGAAATATTCGTGCTTCTCGGTCCCAACGGCGCAGGCAAAACGACCACGCTCAAACTGATCGCTGGCCTGCTCCACCCAACCAGTGGCGAGATAAACATCGAAGGCATCAACATCGCCAAGAACCCGATAGCTGCAAAATCGCATATGGGCTATGTCCCGGATGAGCCCTTCATCTATGGCAAGTTGACCGGACGTGAATTCATCAATTTCATCGCCGGAATATACAAGGTGAGCAAAGAGGACTATGAGAAACGCCTGCCAAATTTGCTCAAGATTTTTGATATCGGACCGTGGATCGACGAAATATCCGAAAGCTATTCACATGGTATGAAGCAACGGGTTATCATGTGTCAGCTCCTCCTGCATGATCCCAACATGATTCTGATTGATGAACCATTGGTCGGGTTGGATCCAAAGACCAGTAAGACAGTGCGTGAGTTATTCACGACAATGAAAGAACAGGGCAAAACTCTGTTCATCTCAACACACACGCTCTCCTTTGCCAAAGAGGTTGCCACGAGAATCGGCATCATCAGCACGGGTGAGTTGAAATTCATCGGCACCCTGGACGAACTCGCGAAGATCTCAGGAAAGAAAGAGATAGAAGACATATACCTGCAGCTTTCTGAAGACAACCAGGATGACAGGAAAATCTAAGGCATCATCTACTTTAAGAAGTTTAGAAGTTGGTGCCTGTCCCCGATTCTTCTCCGCCCTTCATCGCCCTCTCTCAGCCTTTTTGAGCCACCATTCCCCTTCTAGCTTATGAATGATTTTTCGATGATTCTGGGCGCGCGCATCAAGATGATCTTGAAATCGATCAGGTCAATGAATGCGCTCCAGGCAGCGACCTTCGTCTTTGTCATCACCGCCTTTGTGCTGGGCGCTTACTACACATTCTTCAGGGTT
>JASFEK010000178.1:0-4271 GCA_050124875.1 Caldifarciminota bacterium
CCCCATTGTTTGGCGATCTCCTCAACCTTTATTCTATATCTCGGCAGATAAGAACCATAGCCAACAATTCCAACCATCAAACCTCCTTCCTAAGACAAAAGCCTAAATTCCAAAACTCCTAAACACCTAAAGCGTAATCACAGCATTTAGGCATTCTAGGCGTTTAGGCATTTTGGTATTTATATTTTTGACAACGCTTGTTCCAGATCTTCGATCAGGTCGTCGACGTGTTCAAGGCCAACGGATATTCTCACGAAACCTAAACCAATACCACAAGCTTTCAGCTCCTCTTCATCATACGAAGAATGGGTCATCGACGCCGGATGTTCAATCAGCGTATCGACATCGCCAAGGCTGACCGCTAGTGTGCAAAGCTTGACCGAATTCATGACTGCCTTGCCCGCCTCCTTGCCGCCCTTAACATCGAAACCGATCATGCCGCCGAAATCCTTCATCTGCTTCTTGGCGAGTTCATGCCCGGGGTGCGTGGTTAATCCCGGATAGTAAACATGCTCAACATTCTTGTGTGCATTAAGGTAGTCGGCTATTTTCATGGCATTGGAGCAGTGCTTTTCCATTCGAACGGAAAGTGTCTTCAATCCGCGTAGAATGAGCCAGGCATTGAACGGCGAGATCGAAGCACCGATCTCCTTGCCTTTATCCCACATCTTCTTGTTGAAATCCTTTTTGCCAACGACAACGCCACCAATGATATCGCCATGTCCACCCAGGTACTTGGTTGCTGAATGCAATACGATATCGGCACCAAGTTCGATCGGCCTTTGGAGACAGGGGGTGGCAAATGTGTTATCAACACACAACAAGAGGTTCTTTGAATGTGCAAACTTTGCGCACGCGGCAATGTCTAGGATCTTCATCGTGGGATTAGCAGGGGTCTCAACGAAAAGCATTGTTGTACGCTCATTGACCGCCGCTGCAACCTGATTCAAATCGGTGGCGTCCACGAAAGACACCTCTATGCCAAACTCGGGCATGTACTCTTTCAGCAATGTGAACGTACCGCCATATATGGTGTCATCGGAAACGATATGTCCGCCTGATTTCGTTACTGCAACAGCCGCATTGAAAATCGCAGCCAGTCCCGAAGCAAATATCGACCCGGCCTCGGCTGATTCCAGCAAGGCCATCTTGTCTGCCAACAAGTTGATATTCGGGTTGCTGATACGGGTATAGATGTACCCCTCAGCTTCTTCCTTGAACAGACTTGCACCGTGGTCAGCATCACGGAAGGCAAATGTTGATGTCTGGTAGATCGGCGGTGACAAGGCACCGGTCCATTTGTCTGGATGTTGTCCACCATGCACAACATCGGTCTCAATATGCATCATACCTCCTAATGGTCTTCTTTCCCCTGGCACAATTCGATCAACACATAACCAGTGGAACCAGGGTGAATGAAAGCAATCTTAGAGCCATGTGCTCCCTTTCTAGGAACTTCATCAATCATTCGAAAGTTCTTCGCCTTGAGTTCTTCTATACTCTTTTCGATGTTTTTCACACTAAAACTGAGATGATGTAATCCCTCACCTCTCTTCTCAATGAATCTGTATATTGGGCTTTCGGAATCCAGCGGTTCTAAAAGCTCGATCGTCACGGTTCCGGCATCGAGCATCGCCACCCTGACTTTTTGGTCAGGAACGTCTTCCATCGTCTCAACGCGAAACCCCAAGACATCCCGCCAGATCTTCAAACGCTCTTCTATGCTCTTTACGGCAATGCCGATATGGTTCAGGTTCATACTAACGTAGTCAGTAGATAGTAGCCGGTAACCAGGATACTAATAACAGTAAACAGCGAAGCTTTATTGTGTACACTAGCTACTTGCTACTCCTACAACAGCTTGCGTTCCTTTGCCGCTGCGGTCAAGTCATCTCTGAAATTCGGATGCGCGATACTAATAAGTGCTTCGGCCCTTTCCTTAAGATTCTTGCCGTGCAGATAGGCAACGCCGTATTCAGTCACGACATAGTGAACGTCGGCACGCGTCGTCACGACACCCGCACCGACTTGCAGGGTCGGCACGATCTTCGATATGGTATCCTTCTTGGTTGAAGAAGGAAGCGCAATGATCGGCTTGCCACCTTTCGACTGAGCAGCGCCACGGATGAAATCAACCTGACCGCCAAAGCCGGAGTAGATCCTGGTGCCGATCGAATCTGAACATACCTGACCGGTCAAATCCACCTCGATGGCCGAGTTAATGCCTATCATCTTTTCATTCTGGCCGACGACGAACGGATGATTCGTATAATTGGTGGGATGTGTTTCAAATATCGGGTTATTATCGATGAAATCATACAGATCCTTTGTGCCGAAATAGAACGTGGCGATCACCTTGCCAGGATGCAGCGTCTTTTTCATCCCGGTAATCACACCGGCATTTATCGCCTCGACAATCCCGTCGGAAACCATCTCCGTATGAATCCCCAGATCGCGTTTGTTGAACATCGCCTTCAACGCGGCATTCGGTATACCACCGATACCCAGCTGAAGCGTGCACCCGTCTTCAACGAGCCCGGCAATATATTCGCCGATCTTCTTCTCGACCTCGGTGAAGGGAGGGATTTTCAGCTCGGGGAGTTCATCTGAAACCTCGACCAGTTTGGTAAAGCGCGAAGTATGGATGAATGAATCACCCAGCGTTCTTGGCATACGGTCGTTAACCTGCGCAACCACCAGTTTTGCCGTTTCCGCGGCGGCCTTCGACGCGAGACATTCTACGCCCAGACTCACGAACCCATGTTCATCGGGTGGGGATACATGCAGAAAGGCAACGTCGAGCGGTAGCATATTCGAGTAGAAGAGTTGCGGTATTTCATAGAGAAAAACCGGGGTATAATCAGCTCGGCCATCATTGACCGCAGCCCGGTCGGCTGGACCGACGAAGAGCGAGTTGTGCCTGAAATGAGGCTCCATGCCTGGCTTCGAGAGAGGATCATCCCCCAGTAGAAGAACGTGCGTGATTTCAACATTGTTCAATTCATCCTTGCGCCGGGCAAGGGCTTCGGTAAGACGAAAGGGAGTTGCGGCATTGCCACTGATATACACTCGATCCTTGCTCTTCACGACTGAAACTGCTTCCTCGATCGAACAGAGCTTCTTCTTGTAATCGTCAAACCAACTCATGGCAAGAACTCCTTCCTTATCTCACCCTTTTCCGCGTAGATACCCTTTGCCAGCTCATTGTGTTCTCGCACGACAGTATTGAAACCCAACTCGGTGATCTTCTTCAGATACGGAAAGATGCTCGAGGTGAGTGCGTGGGTAGCGGTGCGTGCGATCAGGGTCGTCGCGTTAGGCATGCAAAAGTGTATGACATCATCAACCGTGTAAATGAATTTTCCGCTCGGAGAAATCTTTGCCGTTTCGACGCAACCGCCCTGATCGATCGAGAAATCAATGATCACCGAACCCTTGCGCATTGTCTTCACCATTTCTTTGGTCACCAGGGTTGGAGCTCTCTTGCCCGGCATCAGCACAGCGCCGATCACCACGTCGGCGAACTTCACGATCTTCTCAATGTTATGTCTGGTCGCAAACATGGTGGTGACTTTCATCCCTGATGTATGACAGGCAAGGTGATCGAGTTTATCCCGTGTAACATCCAGCACGTACACGCTGGCTCCGATACCGGCAAAGGTCTTGGCCGCATTGCAGCCCAGCGTACCACCTCCGAGAATGATAACTTCGGCCGGCGGGATACCGGGTATGCCGCCAAGTAGAATACCACGTCCGCCGCGGGGAGACTCCAGCAGCCTGCCCGCGATCTGGACCGAGAGTTTACCCGCCATCTCGCTGAACGGAATGACAATCGGCAGGCGACCATCATCCTTCTGTACAATCTCATAGCCAACGAGTGTAACCTTCTTGTCGGTAATCAATTTCAAGAACTCTTTGCGCGCCGTGATCAAATGCATGAAACCCATTATGATCTGCCCTTCTTTGATCAATGGATACTCATCCTGCTGCGGCCTTCTAACCTTCAGCACGATCTCGGCCCGCCGGTACGCCTCTTCTTTTGAATAGACTACCGTAGCACCGGCCTGCTCATAGTCTGCATCTGAAAATCCAGCAGCCTCCCCGGCTCTGCTTTCGACATACACTTTGGCACCACACAACAACAATTCCTGTGCACCCATCGGAGAAAGACCAACCCGATACTCATCGGTTCCCTTGAACGGCGGAACCTCTTTTGGAACACCGAAAATCATCTAACCTCCTTTTCGCTGAGCGAAAAATGATATAGAAAG
>JASFEK010000179.1:0-4265 GCA_050124875.1 Caldifarciminota bacterium
CGCGATCGGGTTTGGAATGTAGATCGCCTTTCTCGACGTCAGTCCCTCATCGTGTTCATTCGGCACAACGACCGGGCAGACATCAGTGCAATCATTGCATGCCGTGCATTTGCTCGCATCCACATATTTCGGCTTCTTGAGCACGGTCACGTCGTAATTACCAAGGTAACCTTTTACCTCCACGATTTCAGCATGGGTCATCAGTTCGATGTTAGTGTTTGCCGGAACATCAGCCATCTTTGGTGAAAGGATGCAGGCCGCGCAATCCTCAGTAGGAAATGTACGGTTTAGTTGCACCATCCTGCCGCCGATAGAAGGATTTTTTTCAACAAGGTAAACCTTGAAGCCAGCATCACCGAGATCCAGTGCAGCCTGAATCCCGGCAATACCCGCGCCCACGACGAGCACGCGTTTACCGATCGGTGAGGTTTTCTTTGCCAAGGGCTCATCGAGCCGCGCCTTGGCGATGGCAATGCGTACAATATCCTTGGCTTTGTCCGTGGCTTGCTTCGGCATTCCGTAGTGGGGCCAGGAACACTGTTCACGTATGTTTGCCATTTCCATGACATAGGGGTTCAACCCTGCTTTATCGACCGTGCCCATGAAGGTCTTGCCATGAAATTGTGGCGAACACGCCGCAACCACGACCCGGTCGAGGCCTTGAGACTTGATGTCCTCGATGAGCATGTTGCGTCCAATGTCTGAACAGACATGGGCATGTTCCTTGACCATCACGACGTCACCCTGCTTTTCGGCATAGGCCATTACTTCTTTGATGTCGACGACTTCGGAAATATTTCCGCCGCAATGACATACGTATACGCCGATCTTCATCACTTACTCCTTTTAAAGGTCATGTTTTCAGGTAACGTGAGGTGCTCAGTGTCCAGAACTAAATTGTGGAATTTCTTCATTAATTTATCTCCTTAACCCATTCATCAACTCGTTAGACGAAATTCATCATTGATTTGTGCTTTATCTAACGGGTAAGAATTGCTATGTAATTTCACGTATGAATTGTAAAGGTCAATTATAGTTAAATTAGGATTTTTGTCAACGGCTGAAGACTCCTTGCTAGATACTTGGAAAGACGGTGTTTTTGCATCGAAACGCCATTCAGCCCTACGATCCATTAGAAAGGTTCTGTTATGGGGTAAAGAAGCTTATGCTTAGTGGAATTACTTTCAGCTGATTCTGTCAAATCGACCCAACTCTTGAAAGACCTTATTTTTTCTCGGCCAATACGTTGCCCTGCTTGTCCTCGTCACGGAGGACAACGTATATCGCGAATTCAGGACACAGCATTTCACATAGGTGGCACTCGACGCAGGCATCCGGATTGACGGCGACGGGCGGATGGTATCCCTTCTGGTTGAACTCCTCGGCCAATTCGAGAACGTCTTTCGGACAGTATTCAACACAGAAACCGCATCCTTTGCACCGTTCCTTGATGATATGGATATCGCCGTGGGCCACTTTTATCTTGTCACTATCTAATGGTTTTCGCCAATGGCTCATTTTTTCTCCTTAGAGGCAATTATATGCGAAAACCGAACCATGTCAATATTGACGAGCGCGTATTGAATGTTATAATTTGCCTGTGCGCAAGCTCTACTTCTTGCCGGTCATATTCGTGGCTCTTCTTGCCATCATGTTCTTGCTTGCCGGTAACCCTTTGGTTCTCGACTATGTGAAGCAGAAGGCAGAAACGGGCCTAACCAATGCCACGGGCATGTCTCTGACGCTCGGGCGGATAAGGGGTAATCTCTTCTACAGCGTGCAGTTGGAAGAGATTCACTTTGGCGATGCGTTGCGGATCGACCGAGTGAATATCACGTATAATCCGTTGCGTTTGTTGACCAGGGAGCTGGACATAAGGTCGGTGATGGTTTCCGGGCTGCAAGTCGATCTGGCAAAACTGCAGGATATGACAGCGCATCTGCCTGAGAAAACCGAGGGCGAAGCCGCGGAAGCGCCATCATTTGCCTTCAGAATAGAAAGGTTCTCAATCGAGAACAGCGGGTTGTTTGGCGGCGTGGATAGCACTCCGCTCGAGGTATCGCTTACCACGCGCGGCAGCGTGCTGCAAGAATTCGTTCTGATCGACAGTCTGCGGCTCAGGACCGTTGACTCCTGGGTCTTGGTGAATGGCAGTGTTCCCTTGAATGACAAACACGAACTACTGCTTGACTTTGATCTGGACGTTTCGGCACAGGATCTTGGCATAGCCGATCTAACCGGGAGGATTAGCAGTCAAGGTTCAGTCGGTGGCACGTTTTCGGCCATCCACTTTCACGCGTCCACCGACCTTGCAGTGTGCTATCAGGAAAACGATTTGACGGGTGAGGTTCTGCTGGATTGGTTCGTACCTGATTTCGCTCATTTGCAATTGGATGCACGTCTGACCGCCATGACAGAATCTTTTCAGGAAGACATGAGAGCGAAGGATACCTCACTACTACACCTGTCTCTCACGAACAAAAACCTGAATTGTGACATCCATTCTACGCTGGGCAGTCTGTTCATACGCGGCGATCTACGGGATGACATCACAGAACCGTATTTCCGGGGCAGGGTGGAAGGCGACTTCGACTATCTGGACTTTGAACCATCTTTTGCCGGTTCAGTCCTTTACGAGAACGATATACTATATCTGAGTGATTTCGATCTCGTCAGCCGGCGTGTAGCAATGGCGCTGTCGGGAATTTTCAATACGAAGACGAACGAAATCTCCGAGACGCAGTTTGAACTGTCGTGCAGTGATTTGAGTGTATGGAATACATTCATCAGCGCGCCTGTGAACATGGCGGGAGAATTATGGTGTAGCATTGATATGTGGGGCTCGTTCGATAATCCTCAAGCCCGAGCAAGACTCAGGATCACCGATGCCCTGATCTACGGCGAGAGAATCACCGGGGCGGATCTTGATCTATCACTGCGTGGAAGTGTTGCACGCGTCGATTCAGGGCGCATTCATAATGAGCGCGGTGAGATAGTACTTGCTGGTCAATATGATATCCAGGACGGAGATTTCGCAGCATCATTGTATACTGACGGCGTCGTTTTCAAACCACCCGAGATCTTTGGCAACATAGTGCTTCCTCTGGGTGGAACATTGGGTCTGAACTTAATGGCCCAGGGCAATGTGCGCAAGCCGAAGGTTCAGGGTGATGTTTCGGTTAGAGAATTCACATATGATACGCTTGCTTTTGGTAGTTATGATCTGGAACTTCAACTCGAAGACGATTCACTGCAGTTCAGATTCATGTCGGAGAAGAGGGATCTGGTCCTAAACGCGATTATGGTACTGGGTGGTTCTTTTCCCTGTATCGTGGATCTGGACCTGCAGCATTACCTGTTGGATAGTCATCTCAAGCCGGCAACCGGATTTGTCACTGCACGGGTATCAGCACAAGGAGCGCTGGCACATGTCATCGATGCGTCGGGTACGATCGATATTGACACGGTCAGGGTACTCGTTGAAGGGCAGCCGGTCGAGAACATGGGGGTGATAAGTGCCCGGTTGAAGGATCGCATACTGCAACTGGATGCATGTCACATCGCTATTGCTGGACAGAGCTTTTTCGCAAGTGGCCGTTTTCCGCTGGACTTCGCTGCTGAAACCATGGATATCACAGCGAATGCCGACCGTGTACAATTAGGCGATATTGCGTATCTGTTGCTGCCTGGTCCTGATATCCGGGGTCTCGTGAGATTAGACCTGCGGCTGCAGGGTAAGCCCAAAGCACTTGATGTTGACGGTATGCTTTCGGTATCCGGTGCATCATGTGCAGTGGCTGACATTTCCGTTGATTCTGTGAATGGTCTGGTAAGATTCAGAGATGGTTTAGCAACAGTTGACCGTTTGGCCGGGAAAATAAACAAGGGCCGTTTCGAGATCATCGGGTTTGCCGATGTTTCGCGCGGGTTGCTCGATACGATGCTGCTCAATATCAAGCTCAATAGGGTCGACTACGTGAACAAGGATTTTGGCAATGTCGTCTGCAGTGCGGATCTGATAGTCGGGGCAAGAAAAGATTCTTTGCGGATCCGTGGTGAGATCATTGTAGATGAGGCAGCCTACACCGCACCTATGAAGTTGCAGACGTATCTGAGGCTCTTGACCAATGCCAACCGGCCAGCCCCACAACAGCCTGAGATCACCAAACGCATATATTGTGACCTGGGTATTGTCGTACCCGACAGGATCGTCATTGCCAATAATGTTGCGGATCTGTCAGTGACGGCGGATCTTCAGTTGAAGG
>JASFEK010000180.1:0-4258 GCA_050124875.1 Caldifarciminota bacterium
AACGCCTATATCAGCAAGCTGCAAAAGGAAGTGGGCTTCAATTATGAAGACGCTGCCAACGCAGCCAAAGGCACGGTTCCCGTGGGCGTTTCCCAGGATTCGATTCAGGGGGTGTTCGAATCATTTGTCAGCGATCTCGGCACCCACATTGAGAGAAGCCTTCAATTCCTCTCAACGGTTACTGGTGAAGAAAAGGTGAGCCGTATGTATTTGTCAGGTGGCGGCAGTTCCATACCCAATCTGCTGGACTACCTGAAGCGTCGTTTCGGGATCCCGATTGAGACTCTTAATCCCTTCAAGAATATCGTTTACGATCCTAATATTTTCGTACCAACGGGCGCGGATGTTACCGGGCCGATATTGGCCCAAGCAGTTGGTCTTGCACTAAGGGGGGAACGATGATAAGAATCAATTTAGCCCCAACCACTAAAAAGGGCCGTGCCGCGAAAGCCAGGGCACCAAGGGCGCCCCGTCCGGGGATCAAGATTCCACCCATCCAATCAGTGATCATTTACATCGCGGGTGCTGTAATCGTGGTACTCATCATCGTTATACTACTGATCAGTCAGAATATTCAAATGCGCAACTTCAATGGCAACATTGCTCAGCTCAACTCTAAGCTGGACGAACTGAAGGTCTATAAGGCAGCAGTGGACAGCCTGGAGACCCGGGAGCGGGAACTGGCCACTTTGATTGCGCCCATCAAACAGCTGAATAGGAATCGATTCGTCATCGCGCATATCTTGGATGAAGTGTCGGACCGCGTTCCGGATTTTACCTGGTTAACCCTGGTGAATGCGGATTCCTCAAAGATGGATATCAAGGGGGTTGCTGCTTCGAATCTCCTTGTGGCTGACTTCATGAACCGGCTTGAAGAGTCACCATACATACATAATGTTGACCTCACAGTACTGGAGAAGAAAGTCATCGAGAAACAGGAAATGATGGAATTCACATTGACGGCGAACGTTGGTGTTGATACTGTGGTAAGGAGGCAACAATGAACCTGAAAGAGCGAAAAACGCAGCAGCTCATTATCTTCCTGATCATTTTAGTGGTCGTATTGATCCTGTTCTTCCGCTTCCCGTACAAGGCTAACAAGGAGAAAGTCGACCGTCTTAGATCCACGAGGGATTCCCTCCAAATTGAAGTGCAGAAAGCCGAAGCAGCAAGAATAAGATTGCCTGAACTCCAGGAAAAGATCGCGCGCCTTGAAGTTGAGTGGGAGAGAGCAAAAGAAATGCTGCCCAAGGAAAAAGAAATACCTTCCTTGATTCAGCAGATCTCTAACTCTGGAGCACGGGCAGGGGTCAGTTTCCTTCTGTTCAGGCCGAGCACCGTTGCTCAGAAAATTAACTATTCAGAAATTCCAGTTCAGATCAAGGTGACATGTGGTTACCATCAGCTAGGTAAGTTCCTTTCCAACGTGGGTAACCTGGCAAGGATTGTGAATGTACCGTCGATCAAGATAGTAACCGGTAAGGATCGCAGTTGCGAGGCTGAACTGAGAACACTTACCTACACAGTGGCAAAGGGAAAGGGGGTGCAAAGTGGTGTTCCAGCTCGTCAGTAGTCTTATATGCATAATGCTGTTTAGCCAAACATCTACCACTCCACCCGCCGCGGACACGCTTTTCCCTGTCGAAAAATGGCAATATAGCGTAAAAGGAAGACGTGATCCTTTTGTTCCGTTAATTGGCACTGAGTTATCCCGAAGCGGTAAGGCAAGCCACTTGAGCGTCGAGAACATGACGCTCATAGGCATCCTGTGGGGTGACCGTGGTTACTACGCCCTAGTCAAGGATGGTGTTAATCAAGGGTACATCCTGAAAAGAGGCGACCGGGTAGTCGGTGGTAGGGTCGCCCAGATAAACCGTCAGGGGGTAATATTCGAAATGACGCAAGCTGGGGTTGTAACCAAGTATGAATTGAGACTTCAAGAAAAGGAAAGGAGGTAAAAATGAGGAATGCCATTATCCTCGCTTTGTTAATTTCCCTGGCCAGTGGTGCGGTGATTAGTGATATTGCACTAACCCCAGAAGATATCAATACTAAAATTGTGATTAAGGCAGATGCACCATTCGTTGCCAATTCCTTTGCCCTTAAGGACCCCTCAAGAATCGTTATTGACTGCTCAGGAGTCTCGAGTGCCTTGGCGGGCAAGAAATTCACCATTAACCGAGGCGGTGTCAAGCAATTGACGATCACCGGCTTCGCTGAACAACCAGATCTCATCCGCGTTGTGGGAACAACGGACCGTGACTATTCGTTCCTGACATCGACCGAGGGTGATGATTTCACACTCACACTGTTGGCCGGCGCGACGAACACGTTCTCCGAATGGCAGGCCATGACTGCAAACGCTGCGCCAGCTGCGAATGAAGATCCGCAGCCACCAGTATTACCCACGCCTAAACCCACAGCTACCGTTACCGGACGCCCAATTTCCTGCGATTTCGAAGATGCTGACATTCTCACCATACTGCGTGCATTGTCTGAATACGCCGGGGTCAACATCGTCGCCGGCAAAGATGTCACCGGTACAGTAACGGTCAGGCTACATAATGTTCCCTGGCGCCGTGCTTTGGAGATCATCCTCCGGGCATCAGGTTATGCCTATCGCGAAGACCCGGGCGTGATCCGCGTCGATACTGCAGAGAATCTTGATAAACAAGATTACGATCTGCCGGTCAGTTCAAAGATCTACCGTTTGGAATTTGCTGATCCAAGCCGGATGCTCGACAAGATCACCGCTATGCTTTCGCCAAAAGGAAAAGCCCACGTCGATATCCGGACAAATTCCATTGTGGTCACCGAGGTGGCCCCAGTACATGACCGTGTCGAGCAACTTGTGCAGCTGCTTGATACACCAACACCGCAGGTCGAGATACTGGTAAGAGTCGTGGATATGGATGCCCAGGTGACTAAATCATTGGGTATTGATTGGACGCTGCAGGGGCTGGAAAGCAGAATATTGCGCGCCGACGTGGCGGCAAACCCAACGCCACAGGTTGCTGGTTTTGGCGTGTTCAATATCGGTACAGTTCCTTCGCTCGCTCAAATATCCGCTACACTCCAGATGCTCGAAGAAACGGGCAAGGCGCAGACCATATCTGCCCCTCGGGTTTCAGCGATCGATAACGAAGAGGCGAAAATCCTCGGCGGCCAACGATTCGGTATTCCGACGCTCGATATTTCTGGAAACACGGTAATTCAATTCTACGAGGTTGGTACGAAGCTGGAAGTAGTGCCACATATCAACTCGTTAGAGGAAATCACCATGGAGATCCGGGCCGAGGTGAGTGAGCTGGATCGCGCATCAGCGCTTGCCGGCCGCCCGATCATCACGACCTCAGAGGCGGAATCAAAAGTTCTTGTCAAAGATGCGAATACTGTGGTCATCGGTGGTTTCATCCGTCGGAGAGAGAGCAAATCGACTAAGGGTATACCGATACTCAAGAGCATACCGATCCTCGGTGCCCTGTTCAGAGAAACAACGACGACGGTTGAGGACCGTGAATTGCTCATTTTCATAACGCCGACGATTATCAGGGGCTAGCTTCCGGAATCAACAGTAATCTAGAACCTGCATATTTCATTAATGCGTATTGGCGGAGGGGCGGGTAGTAGACGCTCCATCAGGGTTCCTAGAAAAGGCGTCCGGCCTACCAAGGCGATCGTTCGGGAGGCAATCTTCAACATAATCGGTGATAGAATCCACAAGGCATCAGCCCTGGACATCTTTGCCGGGAGCGGTGCCTTGGGCATGGAAGCCATTTCCCGCGGCGCCGAACACTGCACATTCGTAGAGAAAAAACCTCAAATACTACGCCGTAATATAACTGATCTGTCGCTGCAAACTCAGGTAAAGGTGTTAGCCCTGGATTTTCGCCGGGCATTAAGACTACTGAGAAAGCAAACCTTCGATCTGATCTTAGCGGATCCGCCGTATGATAGGAAGCTCGCGCAAATCACGACCGACCTGGTCAGTCGCTACGCGCTGCTCAGCAGTGACGGACTACTAATCATCGAACATTCACCGCGTGAGAATATATCCACGCCGGAAACACTCACTGTTTTTAAACAGAAGACTTATGGCGACACGATAATAACCCTACTCGAACACGGAACATGCAGAAAAAAACATTCACAGAAGGCACAGAAATGATATACACTTTCAGTGTTTTCAGTGCCCGCCGCAGGCGGCTTCTGTGTCTTCAGTATCTCGCGGAGCGAGAACGATGAGGAAAGCAATCTA
>JASFEK010000181.1:0-4258 GCA_050124875.1 Caldifarciminota bacterium
GTTTCACGTCGACACGGTTGTTCTTGACTCCCTTCGGACCAACCGTGACACGGATCGGGATTCCAATTAAATCTGAGTCGTTGAATTTTACGCCCGCAGATACGTCTCGGTCGTCAATAATAATCGAGAAACCAGCTTGCGTCAACATATCTATCACATCTTGTGCCATCGTGGCGACGCTTTTCTCCTGCGGGTTGAGGACCGTGATGTAGATGTCAAAGGGAGCAATGGAAATCGGCCACACCGCACCCCGTTCATCACCCTTCTGCTCACAGACGCAGGCCATGATGCGCTCCAGGCCGATACCATAACTACCCATGATGATCGGGCTGGCCTTTCCCTGTTCGTCCAGGAAATTGGCGCCGAGACTTGCCGAATACTTGGTTCCCAGTTTAAAGATGTGCCCGAGCTCGAGCGCCGTTGAGATCGTGATCTCATCGTTGCACTCCTTGCAGTGATCACCGATCTTGGCTTTCCTGAGATTGGTATAGGTGTCTACCTTGACATCGCGCTCCAGGTTGAGCCCGCGAATGTGGTAGCCGTCCCGGTTGGCACCGGTGATCAAGCCCTGTGTATTACGCAGCAGTTCGTCGGCGTGTACGATTACGTTCTCGCGGCCGACCGGTCCGATGAATCCGGGTTCTGCGCCGAAATGCTTCTTGATCTCTTCGGCGCTGGCCGGCTGATACGCATGCCCGACGAGCTGGGCGACCTTCTCTTCGTTTATCTCATAGTCCCCGCGGATCAATATCAAGACCGGTTTCTGTCCCTCGGCCGTGAAGAGAATGCTCTTGACCAGGTTGCTAGGCGAGACTTTCAAGAATTCCGTAACCTCGGCAACGGTTCTCTTCTCAGGCGTGGCGATCTGTTCGAGCGGCATATCGGTGAAGGTCTTGAACTCACCCTTGCACTCGGCCACCTGGATGTTGGCCCGGTAATCGCATTTGCTGCACGTTGCCAATAGGTCTTCACCACCGTCGACCACGGCCATGAATTCCTTGCTCTCACCGGTACCCATCAATCCGCCCGAGGCGTCAACACTCACGAAGTCCAGGCCACAGCGCTGGAAAATGCGCTCGTAGGCATCTTTGTGCAGGTTGAAACTATGGTCAAGACCCGTTTGATCTGAATCAAGACTGTAAGAATCCTTCATGATGAACTGGCGTGACCTGAGTACACCAAAACGGGGCCTCGGTTCATCGCGGAACTTTGTTTGTATCTGGTACCATATCTGGGGCAGGTCACGGTAGGAGTGGATCTTGTTGCGCGCGATCTCGGCTACGATCTCTTCATGTGTCGGGCAAAGACAGTAATCGCGCTGCTTACGATCCTTAAGGCGAAACATGTCATCTCCGTATTCGGCCCAGCGTCCTGATTCTTCCCAGATTTCTTTTGGGGAGAGCGCTGGCATCAGGAGTTCCTGACCGCCAATGCGGTTCATCTCCTCACGTATTATACTGCTAATCTTCAAAAGGATACGCCAGCCCAGGGGCAGGTAGGTATGTATGCCCGAGGTGAGTTGTCTGACAAAACCGCCCCGAAGCAGAATGCGATGACTCTTGCTCTCAGCTTCTTTCGGATCTTCGCGTAACGTGGCGATCAGTGATCTATCATACTTCATAACCTTCAATATACCACAAATTTGCGTTTATGTCAATACAAACAGGGCCAGGTATGACCTTTGCTCTTTGATTTGGCTGGCTATGAGCGATGCTTGACTTGAACCTTACCTACCGCTATATTGTGGTATGGAAAACATCAACGAGTACATTGATCAAACAATTCTCCGACCCGATGTCACTGAACAGGATATCCGTGATTTCCTAAAAGCGGTGACCGAATATCGGTTTTGCGCCGCCGTGGTGAACCCTTGCTGGGTACCGCTGCTTGCTCGTGAGTTGCCCGATGGTATTTACCTCTGCAGTGTGGTCGATTTCCCGCTCGGTGCTTCGAGCACAAAGACAAAGGTCTATGCGGCTGACGATCTGATTCAGGAGCACTGTCATGAGGTCGACATGGTCATGAATATCGGCATGTTCAAACAGAGGGCGTTCAAGTATGTGACGGATGAGATAAGCGCGGTTGCCCGGGCGTGTCAGGGAAGAATTCTCAAGGTGATCATTGAGACCTGCCTGCTTGCCCGTGAGGAGAAGATCACCGCGGCAAAGTTGGTTCAGGATAGCGGTGCTCAATTTGTGAAGACCTCAACCGGTTTTGCCGCCGAAGGCGCCCGAATTGACGATGTAGAGCTGCTGCGGGCCACGGTCGGCCCGGATTTCGGGGTTAAGGCTTCAGGGGGCATCAGAACGTATGAACAGGCGATGAAATTCATCAGTGCGGGTGCCAATCGGCTCGGGACATCGAGCGGTGTGCAGATCATGATTGAATCCACCACGTAGCCTAGCATTATGATGTCGCCTGTTTTCTCAAGCATTTACAGGCGTAAATAGGTTCAGGTTAAAGTATATTATTGCATAGGACCATTTCGTAAAAAGTCATGTAATATAGTGAGTTTTCCAATTGACCCCTTGACAAATCACGATTTTTCAATATAATTAAGTAGCACTTAAAATTACACGAAAGGAGGTGCCAACTTAATGACAAAGGTAACAGTCTACGAAGGTGAATCCTTTGATAACGCCTTGCGTCGTTTCCGTAAGTCAGTCGAACGAGCCGGCATTCTAAGAGACGTCAAACGCCACGAAATCTATGAAAAACCGAGCGAAAAGCGTAAAAGACGTCTAATCGCGGCACGTAAGAAAGAATGGAAGCGGCAAAGGGAGGAGTTATAACCAGAAGCCATGCCGAGGATGTTCTAGAACTTCCCAAGGTCCTCAAGATACTCTCCAAATATTGTCATAGCAAACCTGCCCAGAAGCGGGCCGAAGAATTGAGCCCCTTAAGCAGCCAGGCTGCGGTCGAGGAGGAGCTCGAAAAGGTGGGGCGGATCATGGGTTCTGGGGAGACCGCTGGGTTCTTTGTGCCGTTTGAGCCGGGTGCGCTCGCCGCGCGGCTCAAGGGTCTTGCGTTTCTCCCGGTTGAAGATCTGACTGCATTGAGGAGGTTCCTTGAATTCGTCGGCTCACTCAAGCATGATTTCCGCAAGAGCCGGCTCAGTGATTTCTTTGCCAAACTGCACAACCACAAAGAACTGATACAGGAAATAGACTCATGCCTTGACCCGGGCGGGATGATCAAGGATCATGCCAGTTCCCGCCTCGGGCAGATCAGGTCGAAGATGAAACAGGCGCAGCGACGCATAAGGCAAACGCTACGCAACCTGCTTGCTGAAAGCACGAGTATTTTCACCGACCTCAACGTGGTTGAGCGCGGAGGGCATTTCGTATTACCAGTCAAGGCCAACTTCAAGAAGCAGATGAAAGGGATCGTGCATGCCTATTCAAATTCCGGTGAGACGGTTTTCATTGAGCCAATGGCCATAACCGACGATGCGGCGCACGTGACTGAACTGCGCGAACAAGAGCATGTTGAGATCGAACACATACTGACCAAGCTGACCGATGCGGTCCGTCAGAACATAGACCATATCGAGCACGACCTTGAAGGAGTAGTTGTACTTGACCTTCTTTTTGCCAAGGCTCGGTATGCCGATGCCGAGCGTGCAAACCGTCCGATCTTTGATGAACGGCTCAACATCATCAATGGCTTCCATCCCATTCTCAAAACCGTGAACACGTCGGTGGTGCCGCTCAATCTGAAACTGAATTCAGGCAAGCGCGTACTCCTCATTTCCGGACCAAATGCCGGGGGTAAGACAGTCGTGCTCAAGACCGTGGGCTTGATTGCCCTCATGGCGAAGTGCGGGTTGTATGTGCCGGCGGATGAGGGAAGCTCGGTGCCCTTTTTCGACGATTTCTATGCTGATATTGGAGACGAACAGAGCATTGAATCCCAGCTTTCCACGTTTGCCGGGCATCTGAAGCAGATCAGGAGCGCCTTGGAAGCCGAGGGAAATGCACTGGTGCTCCTGGATGAATTGATGAGCCAGACATCGGTCGAAGAGGGATCAGCCTTGGCTGCGGCGATCCTTGAGGAACTGCGGGAAAAGGGTATGGTCTTGGCAACGACCCACAATGAGAATTTGAAGATATATGTGAGCAACCAACCCGATATGACAAACGCGGGTATGGAATACACTGACCGGCCCACGTACCGCCTCATTCTCGGCGTGCCCCAGCCGAGTAATGCGATAAAATTGGCCGGGCAACTGGGGTTGAGGAATAAGGTACTGGAGCGG
>JASFEK010000182.1:0-4237 GCA_050124875.1 Caldifarciminota bacterium
GATCTCGAATAGATTGGGCAGCCGAAGCATGAATGGATTGAAGCGGTAATGAATGTCGGCTACTGCACCCAAAACACTATCCGTCTCAGCGAATCTCACCTGGTAGTTCTTGATCCGGAAACCCTGCAAGATGTTTCCGCTAATATCTTCATACTCAATGTCTACACCGCCTACCTGGTCAAGGATCTCCAAGGTTAAGGCACCAAAGTGTGAGCTCGTCACAAAGAGTATGGTGCCGCCTAAAATAAGCAGAAAGAATACGGGACCAACAATATGCCTGATATACCGTTTCATATCAATCAGAAGGTATGGTAGATGCCAAAATAGAGCTCGGTACCCTTGTCATCGAGTGGAAAGCCAACATCAAGACGCAACGGCCCGATCGGGGTGAAGTAACGCAACCCTGCGCCGGCGGTCATCTTCAGGTACTCGCTACTGCGCAGTTCGAGTTCATTGTCGATGTAGCCGACATCAAAGAAACCGACCAACCCAAAATTCAGGGGCAGACGGATCCGATACTCGAGGTTGAGATTCATCAACACATTACCGTACCGTTCCTCCCCTATCGAATCCGGGCCGATCGATCGCTCCGGATAGCCACGCAACGTATACTGGCCTCCCAGATAGTACTTCTCGTATACAGAAACGCCATTTCGCGGGAACAGCACGCCAAATTTGAAGCGTTGGGCAAACGTGTTGTCAAACAAGGTGAAAAAGAAACGCTCCTCTGCTTCCAGGCGAATGAAATCATTCTCACCACCGAAGATTCCTCCGGCAAACTCCACCATTGGCAACAGGTAAACTCCACTGCTGGGATCGAAGAACTCATCCCGCCGGTCCATGAGAAATTGCAGCCGTACGCTATTAGTGACACCCCGAATCGTATCCGGAAGGGTCACCTTTGGCTCAATGCGCACATACTTGAATTGATGAGAGATATTGAAAGCAACATCTTCACTGAAGACCTTGGTTATTCTGAATTCATTACCCCGCGTCTGCCTGGAGAATTCATTCTTTTCTTCGAACCAGATAAACGGAAGCACCGATAACTTCAGGCCAAGCGGTGTCACATATGGCAATGTGTACCTGGCTTCGACCCGCGCCTCCCATTCCCGGTCGATATTGATCTTGAAGAGCGGATTGATGTTTGCACGATGACCGATGTTGGCGATATTCAACTCCTCGAGCCCAAATGATACCAGGAAACTGAACGGCAGTGTAATCCCGGCACCAAAATTCAATATCCGTGACTTTAATTCCCTTACGTTGAACACCAGGTCAAGACTGTCCGGCTCCTGAGGTAACATTTCCACCTTTAGCATGCCGAAAAAGCCAATTGCATATATCCTGCGCTGACTATTGTACACCTTGGACTTGTTGTACACGTCGCCCCGTTTCAGCTCTATCTCCCGGTACACGACCTGCGGTCGCGTTTTACCCAAACCGCGGACCTCGACGTTCCGTATATGGTACTGGAGACCCTTGTTCACTTCGATCACAAGCACGCCGGAATCGGGCAAGGCCTCAGCCGAGACCTTGGCAAAAGCGAACCCACGGTCCTGATAATGATCCTCAATGCTATTCTCCGTCGCCTGCATCTTCTCCCGGATAAAATGATCACCCACCCGCAAGTGGTAATGTCGATGCAGATCATCCTCAGAACCTGTAACGACGATGCGAGTGATCTCTGGCCTCAAGCCCTCATTAATCTCAAAGGTGATCACAACGAGTGTATCTCTCGTGAGGACGCCGGCCCGGACGCCGGTCTGGAAAAATCCCTCACCTTGATACAGGCGTGTGATCCTCTCGACGTCGTAATTCAGGTCCAGTTCGTTGTATTCTTCTCCCGCCTTGGAAAGGACCTCGGTCCGTAGTATACGGTCCGGGATGGTCGCGTTACCATCAAAATCGATCTGCGAAATGGAGGAATATGTGATTAAGAGTGTAGCAAAGAAAACAAACAAGTGCGATTAGATCAAAAACTTACCTTTTCTTATAAGCAGTTTATCATCGAGCCAAACAGTTGGTTTCCTTATTACGGCATCAAGATGGATGCGTGCATGATTCTTACCGCCGAAGGCTAGATTATTACCAAAGGCGACATGAATCGTACCCAACACCTTTTCATCCTCAAGCACGTTGCCGGTGATCTTTGCCCTGTAATTTGTACCGATTCCAAACTCGCAAAGCGTTCTTTCTCGCTTGCCGTATTTACTGAAAATCGACGCCATTTTGCGGTTACCCTTTACCTGGGTGATGACCCCGTTCTTCACATCCAACCGTAGTGGTGTAGCAATGGCTCCAACCGGCGCGAATGAACCATCGACCATGACTACTCCGTTGCTCTTTCTCTCCACCGGCGCGACATAAGCTTCGCCAGCCGGAAGATTGGAGAAACTCCCCTTCTTCGTGATCACACCCGTATCAGGACAGCACGTACGCTTTCGCAGATCCAAATGCAAATCCGTACCGATCTCGGATTGAATGCGTGCACGGCGCGCCTTATGGACTTGCTTACACACCCTTCTGGTCAGTGTGGCGATCCTTCGATAATCCGCATTGAGTGCACGCAGCATCATCTCAATCGTAATACCCGGCATCGTCGCACCCCTTGCACCCTTCTTATTGGCCACAATACGCGCTTGGGTGTGCGTAAGGGAACGACTCGTCGGCATTATGAAAACGTCGCTTTCCTTGAGTACGCTTGCCACCAGCTCAGGTGGCTCCTCACCGTGGATTTTGCGCGGGTCAATCTCGATCAATATCGGGTCGGTTGTCTTACGCAGTGCGGTCCAGATGGCAAAACCAACGGCCTGGCACGGTTCATCAGTCACAACAACCGCCCTCTCCCCAGGCTTCACCCGCAGGCAATCATCAATGACAATACCTGCTGCCTTCAGCAGTCTTCTTTCCAGGTTTTTCATGCAGGAAATTCTGAAATGATTTGTTACCAGCGGAAATGTGCGAATGCGCGATTCGCTTCAGCCATCTTGTGAACTTCTTCTCTTTTCTTTATCGCGCCGCCTTCATTCTTGCTCGCCGCAATGATCTCCTGCGCAAGTCTATCTTCCATCCGGTATTCAGACCTGCCCCGGGCCACCCTGATCAACCATTTTATCGCCAGACTCTCCTTTCTAGCGGGCCGTACTTCCATCGGGATCTGATAGGTGGCACCACCGACACGGCGCGGTCTCACCTCGAGCACGGGTTTCACATTACTCAATGCCTTCTCGAAAACCGCCAAACCGTCTTCTTTGGTGACCTTCTCAATTCGCTCCAGAGCACCGTAGAACAGCTTCTGTGCGACGCTGCGCTTGCCATCCCACATGAGATTGTTCACGAACTTGCTGACGACAATACTGTTGAATTTTGGATCGGGCTGAACCTTCCTTACCTGAGCTCTTCTTCTTCTACCCACGACGCCTCCTTAAGAAGTCACCGGTGTTTCCTTGGGTCGCTTCACACCGTACAATGAACGGCTCTTCTTCCTACCCTCGACACCCGCCGTATCATACTTGCCGCGTACAATATGGTATCGCACTCCGGGCAGATCCTTGACCCTACCGCCGCGCACTAACACGATCGAGTGTTCCTGCAGATTGTGACCTTCCCCGGGAATATACGAAGTGACCTCATGGCCGTTCGTTAATCTCACCTTGCAAACCTTACGTAACGCCGAGTTCGGCTTCTTGGGCGTTGTAGTATACACGCGTGTGCATACACCACGGCGCTGTGGATTGCGCTGCAGAGCTGGCGCCTTGCTCTTGGTAACTGACCTTCTTCTGCCCTTCCGAATTAGTTGGTTAATTGTTGGCATTAGCCTCCTTCAATAATACCTCTTAATTCTAACTACATATTATATACACAAACCATGTTCTGTCAACCCAGGACACTTGACTTGAACTGATATGTATATATCATAAACAATGCAGACCTACATCGAGGACATCGGCAAACACGCGGGCAAGGATATCACGATCAAGGGCTGGCTGTATAACAAACGATCGAGTGGAAAGATCCGGTTCATGCTGGTCCGCGATGGTACGGGCGTTGTCCAGTCGGTCATTGCCAAGGACGAGGTCGACGAAAGGACATTCGAGGCGGCCGACCGCATAACACAAGAATCATCGCTCATCCTCACAGGCAAGGTTCGCGAAGACGAGCGGGCACCCGGCGGCTACGAGATCGTCGCCAAGGAGATCGAGGTCCTACAGACAGCACAAGAATACCCGATAAC
>JASFEK010000183.1:0-4227 GCA_050124875.1 Caldifarciminota bacterium
TTTAGTTGAGCGTTACTCTCCGTAGGTGTATCAGTAGATTTCATCGACACTTAATCGAACGCAGGCACGGTCAACCTGTTGGTGGCGCAGCTGACAGGCGAGAGGAGGTAAGCAACATGAGAAAAAACGGTTCAATCATAAAGTTTCTATTATTCGTGTTCTTCTTGGTCGCGCTTTGCTATGCTGACTGGACAAGAGATACGATCGGCACGTACTCAAGGTATTACGAAGCAAAGATCGGTGATGGTCGCAACGACGGTGTTCAGCGGCTCTATTGTTGCTGCTACAATGGACACGTGGTGGAGTGGTCGTATGATGGAAATGATTGGACAATGGTTGATTGCGGTACGTCACCGCCGAGCGCTGACAACAGGTTGATCAGCATGTGGATTGGAGACGGCAGGGGAGATGGTTTGAATCGACTCTATAGTGCTTGCGCGGACGGAAACATTTATGAGTTTTCTTACGAAGGCGGCGTATGGGTAATGAGCAGCATCGGTATGCCCGGTGTATTCTACGCGGGCCAGGCGATCGGCCAGCCCAGAAACGACGACACGAACCGTGTCTGTGCCGGTGGTTGGAATACACCGGTACGTGAATACACCTGGAATGGCATCAGCTGGGATGCGTTGAATATCACCGCCGGCAACAGATACATATGGCCGCTTGATATTGCTCAGGGCAGGAATGACGGAGTATACCGAATCTACGCTCCGGATTGGTATCAATACTACTTGCATGAGTATTCCTGGAACGGGGCCGGCTACGACGAAACGAATGTGACTGCACCGCAGCCGCTCGTGAAAGCAGTTGTTGGTCCGGGCCGGAATGATGGTATGAATCGCGTATACGCGGCCGGTAAGTTCGGGCATATTCATGAGTATAGTTATGACGGCGTTAACTGGCAGCGCATCGATATTCATCCCACGGCTCCGTTGCGATCCCGTTACGGTCTCTGCTTTGGGAGGGCAAGGAGTGACAATGCTGAGCGATTGTATTCGGCCGCACAAGGTGGTGATATCCGCGAGCATTCCTGGGATGGCAGTGTCTGGGTCGATACCGTGATTGATGCGATCTCCGGTGCGACGGTCGATATCGCCGTGGGCCGCGGCAGAAACGATGATACGGTGAGGGTCTACGTGACTTCTGCGTATGGACTGATTTTTGAATTCACCAATTCATCACCCAATACTGGTGTAGTATCGGTCATCAAAGAACCGTGTCGAATCTCATTGACCATTCAGCCGAATCCATTCACGACACAATCCTCAATAACATACGATCTACCAAAAAGCGGCAGAATAAGGCTGACCATACACAACAGTCTCGGAACAGAGTTGTGCCGGCTGGTCGACGGGTTTCAGTCGGCCGGTATTCATACGGTCCAGTGTGGTGCTACAGACGAATACGGCTTGAGGTTGCCCGACGGTGTTTACTTTTGTCGATTGATGATCGACGGCGCGAAATCGGTTGAAAAGTTCATACACGTGCAGTAGTTAGCATGCTGGTGTCTTTCGCACTATTGTCTTGTTTCCTGGTAGCTCAAGGCGATTTTCCGGTGTGCCAGGCAGCTAATGTTCAAGCCACGCCCGAGGTGCTGTTCGTTGATAGCCTCTTCTATGTTTTCTGGAGTGATTTCAGAGCCAGCGGCGTCGATACTTATGCGGTTTACGGTGGCCGGGTAACGGCCAGTGGCACGGTTCTTGACCCTGACGGCAAAAGGATATTCGCAAACAAAGCCGAGACACGCCCTGCTGTTGCCTATGATGGTGACAATCTTCTGGTGGTTCTGCAGGACAGCTGTTGAACGAGCGGTAACATAGTCGGAGTGGGTCTCACTCCATCGTGCGATACGATCAATTCTTTCTATATTTCTAATGCTGACAATGTGCAAGAATTGCCCGATGTCAGCTACGGATCGGGCAACTATGTCGCGGTGTGGACCGATCTTCGTAACTCGGTCGATCGGCACGTCTTTGCCGCACGTATCACGCCCCAGTGGATTGTGTTGGATACTGGAAATGTGGTTGCACCCAATTCCATCTACCAGATCACCCCGGTCATTGCCTTTGACGGTAACCGGTTCCTGGTTGTCTGGCAGAGTCTCGCCGCGCCTTTTGGCATTCACGGCCGGTTCCTGAATGATCAAGCGCAGCCCGTGGATACGGTGCTAACGATAGCATCAGGGGTGAGTGCAGTAAACCCGAGAATCGTATTCAGTGATTCGAAGTACTTGATCGTATGGCAGGAATACACTACAACGAATCAGATCTTTGGACAGTTTGTTTCTCTAGATGGCAGCCTGCTCGGAGATGATTTCTTGATCACGTCCGGAAGTGCGAATCACGTGACGCCGGGCGTATGTTATGATGGTAACAACT
This sequence comes from Caldifarciminota bacterium, assembly GCA_050124875.1. Taxonomy (GTDB): domain Bacteria; phylum Hydrothermota; class Tepidihabitantia; order SM23-42; family SM23-42; genus SM23-42. The sequence goes on from JASFEK010000183.1 coordinate 2,382, forward strand.
ACCTTGTGGTTTGGTCACAGACCCGGATTTGGGGTCAATTCTTAACTGGCGCCGGAATGCCGATCGGAGCAGCGTTTCCGGTTTCTGTCGCGATGAATGATCAGGCAGACCCGGATGTGTTCTTTGGTGGGAACAGGTTCCTTGCTGTGTGGAGTGATTTCTGGAGTGATTACGATATCTATGGGAACCTCGATGCACAGATCGGCGTGGTTGAATGGAACCATGACCCGGTTGCTTCCCGGTCTATCCATCCGGACAAGACGATATTCGCTGATCGAGTCACGCTGCTTGGTTTGCCGGGAATGGAGTTTACGGTCTTTAATGTACTGGGTGAGCAGGTAGAGACAGTTCGCAACGGCACATGGGACGCGCACGGACATCCGTCTGGGATCTATTTCTTGAGCTGGGGACAAGGTAATGCGTGTAGCGTGGTAAAAGTCCGGTAAGTAAGGCCTGCGCGTTGGAATGCAACTCGCTCAACATACCTTTGGGAGGATATCATGACTAAGGTATTGCATGTTTCAGTCGTGGTGAATTGTGATATTCCGCGAGCATTCAAAATGCTCACCGACAACAAGCTATTAGAGTCTTGGCTGACAGAGATCGCCGACGTAGAGCCAACACCGGGTGGTAAGTATGAGCTATTCTGGGATCGTGATGATAGAGAGAGCAACAGTACGATTGGCTGCCGGATCACGGCAATCGAAGAGAATAGATTCCTTGCGTTTGATTGGAAAGGACCTACTCAATTCAAACACTTCATGAACACGATCGTCCCGCTGACCCATATCGTCGTTTTCTTTCTTCCCCGTATGGAAGGTGACAAGCAGCGCACTGAAATACATTTGGTTCACTCAGGTTGGGGTGATTCTGCTGAATGGCAAGAGGCCAGAGAATGGTTCGAAAAGGCTTGGAAGGCGGCTCTTGACCGTCTGGAGAAATCCATATCCGCCAGTTGATCATCACTCACGAATATTGAAGAATATGATGTGCGATCATTACATCATCGAAACTGCACCATGAAGCGTGTTGATAGTGCGGGCTGGCTTCAGCATAACGGCGGTCCGATCATTCGTTACCTCGTTGCTAAAGAACTGGACCGTGGAAGAGGTGCACTAACCGATCTGGAGCGTGGGTTGCTGGCGCACAAAAGGGTGCAGTATTGGTTGCGATGCATTACTGGCCGTACCGTGTTTGGCCAGATCCACGGCAGCAAGGATACATGTCTTGAAAATGCCATTGGAAAACTGACGCTCTTTGGTCTCCGAAAGGGTATGAGCAAAATAGAGGAGAGATGTAGACCTTACATGCGCTGGTTGCACAAGAGCGGCTCGGCCAGAGAGCAGAATGTCATCGGCGTCTTCACTCGTACTCTGATCGCATCCATGCTTGCACTCGCGGGATATACACAGGAAAGCTTGATCCGAGAAATAATACTGAAAAGACTCGATGTCATCTACACTTTTGTGAAGAAAGGGGATTACTCAATATACGCTGACAAGAAGGGGTCTAGAGGAATCCCAAAATCATTTGCCCATTGTCCGCTGGTCCGCCCTGAATTATACCCGGAAGGCGATTTTGCATTGCCCTGGATATATGACATCCTGGCTTTCAGAGTGCTGTATGTGCGTGCGGAAAGTGCATCAGTGAAGAATAAGATCGATAGGGTAATATCCTATATCATGCAACCCGCGTATCAGAAATTGCATGACGGTTATGGTATTGTATGTACGGCAAAGAATAGGTATAATGTGATGGGCTGGAACGTGTGGTTACCCGGTCATTCGGGAATACACGTCGATGATTTCAAGATGAGTTGCCTCATACAGCGCATAGATCTGTTGTC
>JASFEK010000184.1:0-4180 GCA_050124875.1 Caldifarciminota bacterium
TAGCGCACGCTTTGTCTTTCTATAAACCTCGTGTTCTTCAGGCGTAAGCTCAATCGTTATCGGAAATAATAGACGCTGGGATTGCACCCTGCCCTTCATGACTGTTTCATAAATGACACGCTCATGTGCAACATGCTGGTCAACGATGATCAAACCCGACTTGGTCTGCGCGAGAATGTAGGTATCATGCAGCTGCCAGAATTCATCAGAACCATGAACCGGTTCTACCTTTTCCGGCCCGTAACTGATCATCGCATCCTGAACATAATGCGCTGTCGGGCCGGGTGTTGCCGGCAACTCATGCCCTTGTGAAAGATGACCGGTTTTCACTGACCGCTGAAAGACTTCGCGCCTTATCATCTGAGATACCAGGTCTGAAACATAACGCTCGTCCTTGAATTTCACCTCGGTCTTGGCCGGATGGATATTGGCATCGACAAAACCCGGTTCAACCACGATATTCAACGCATAGACGGGAACGGTCTTCGGGTTTTCATAAGCCTCCATTATCGTATGATACAAACGCGGGTATTTTACCGGTCTTGAATTAACATAAAGGGCAGTCAATTTGTGCCGTACCGGCAAGTCCGGACGTGATAGAAAACCCACGATCCTCATGTTACCGATCGGACAGTCGATACTGACCAGAAGATCAGCAATCCTCTTGGTGAGCAGCGCCCTGGCTCGCCCATGCATGGAGTCAACTGATGCCAGGCTCAGTATGGTCCGGGCACCATCATTCAGACTGAAGGATATCTTCGGGTGAACCAGGGAATAGTTCTTCACGAGCTCAACGATCAAACGTCGCTCCCACTGCACCGATTTCAGGAATTTTCGGCGCGCCGGCAGGTTGTAGAATACGTCCGAAACCCTGATCCTGGTACCTCTCGGCCGCTCGGAATTGAAAACACCGCTGACCACGCCGCCCTGTGCAACGACGCGAGTACCGAGTTGGCCATCTGACGTTTCCATCTCGAACCTGGAAACCTGAGCAATACTGGCTAGCGCCTCGCCACGAAATCCGAACGTACGTATGCTATCAATATCATTGACCGACGCAATCTTGCTCGTTGCGTATCGCTCCAGGGCAAGCTGAGCATCTTCCCGGCCCATACCCATGCCGTCATCATTGACCAGACACTTGTCCTTGCCGCCGTTCTGTATCTCCACCTCGATCCTGTTTGCGCCGGCGTCAATTGAATTTTCTATTAGCTCCTTCACGACCGAAGCCGGGCGCACAATCACTTCACCGGCTGCGATCTTCCCGCGTACATCATCTTCGAGGATGCGAATGGACGGCATGGTCTATTCTACAGAACTATTGTCCAAAGTCAAGCAAGGGTCATTCATCGTCGAAATTCCGCCAACAAAAAAGGCTCAGCCTGATCACAATGGCTGAGCCCCTGCTACTTTGCACTATGGGTATTATTTCAGATCATGCAGTGAGCAATTTCCCAAACGTTTTGTGAATTCGATGATCAAGCGCGCCGCGCGCTCAATATCCTTAAGGGATACTATCTCCACCGGCGTATGCATATACCTCAAGGGAATACCCACAATACAGCTGGCAATACCTTCCCGGCTGAAAGCGATATCATCAGCGTCCGTGCCGGTTCGGCTCGGAACCGGTTGTACCTGATACGGTATCTCCATTGCCTTTGCCGTCTCTATCAGTAGATTTGACAATTTCGCCGGTACGGTGGCTCCCCGGACAATGGCCGGGCCGCTGTTCAATGGGAAATATTGGTGTTCCTTGAGATCGGGATGTTCAGCATGTGTAACGTCAACGATGATCGCGAATTCCACGGGTATCTTGAAAGCATGTATCCGCGCACCGAGTCCGGTGTACTCTTCTTGGCTCGTCGCAACAAAGTGAACATGCAACGCATGATCTGTCTTTGCTAATTCTCTGAGCACCAGTATGCCACAGGCCACGCTCGCCCGGTTATCCAATGCCTTTGCCGACCGTAGATCATCCTGCATTATACTATACTTACCCTTGAACGTAACGTAATCGCCCACCTGGACGCTCTTTTTAACCACTTCTGGTTTGAGCCCGATGTCGACGAACAATTCTTCAACCGGCAACACCCGAGCCCGCTCTTCGGCGCTCAGTAGATGAGGTGGCTTGAAGCCAATATACCCGGGGAATTTCTTCTTGCCGAGAACCGTAACTTCCTGTCCCGGTAACACCCGCGGGTCGGCGCCACCGATCTCACTGAAGAATATGCGCCCGGCCTCGTCGACGCGACTGACCATGTAACCAATTTCGTCAATATGGCAAGCCAGCATGACACCACTCTTTCCCGAACCCTTGAGGTCAGCGCTAACACTACCATCGTGCTCTGCCCGTGCGTCGATATGCGCGTCTTTTAATGCCTGCGTAATGACCTGGGCGACGTCACCGCCGTATCCGACACCATCTGCTTCAGTAAGTTGCTGGAGCAGTTTATCGAGGTTTTCCATGACGCTTATCCCTCGATGCTCTGGTGCCCCCTCTGGACTGGGATGCGAGAGCATCCTGCAAGCAACAGAAAACCAAACTACCCTTATCCGACGATATCATGGTCAACACGCGTGCGTTGACGACGTGATTCACAAATTTCGCCGCATTCTCGACGATTATTTTCACTCCCTCAATGTAGCCGACACCTTCGTTTGTCCTCAATCCCTTTTTCAAAATCCTGACTGAGATTACCCGGTCCGGAGTGAAGATCGGCGTCAGGGTGCGGTACATATCCCTGATATCAATTACCTGCACCTTAGGGTAGGACTTTGCCCGCCGACATAGCTCATCAGATGTCGTGAAGACCTTCGCCTTCCTTCTGTCGGCGATCCTCAGCACACAGATCTCCTCGATCATACCGTGTGTTTTATCAATGACGAACTCAACTGGCACCTTCTTCACTAAAGATGAAAGGGTCATTTCACCGTTATTGCCCCCCACTTTCCTCACAATAGCCCCAACCAATTCAGGTACAATCACTTTTCCTACAAAGATCTTCTTATTGAACAGTTGCAGAATCCGTCCATCAAGGATACTCGAAGAGTCCAAGACATATCTGTTCTCGCGTCTAAAGAGCGACATTTTTCCTCCTAACTTTGGACATCAGTTTCAATCCAGCGCAATTTTCACCGCCTCGCTTGCCTCCGCAACAGGCACGATCTTGATCTTGAACCGACTAAGGTCACGCATGCCCTTCTGCGGCACGATCGCAGTCTTGAAACCAAGTTTGTCGGCTTCTCTCAGGCGCGGTTCGAGGCCAAAAACAGGACGCACTTCACCGCCCAAACCCACTTCACCGATCAAGACAATACCCTTTGCGATCGCCTTGTTCTTAATTGACGAGGCAATAGCCACACACAATCCTAAATCGCATGAAGGCTCTGTCACCTTCATGCCGCCGACTGCATTCACAAAACAATCCTTTCCCGAGACACTCATACCCAAACGCCTTTCCAGAACCGCGAGCAACATCGCCAACCGCTTAGGATCGATCCCCGTGGCCACACGCTGGGGATAGTTGAACGCAGCCGGGCTGGTTAATGCTTGCACTTCAACTAATAACGGTCTCGTGCCTTCCATGACCGAGGTTATGGCTGAACCCGACGCAGTCGAATCGGATATGAAGAGACTGGATGGATTGGCGACTTCGCTCAATCCAGACTCGGTCATCTCGAACACCCCAATCTCATTGGTCGAACCGAAGCGGTTCTTGATCGCTCTCAAGACACGGTACTGCTGGGATTTGTCACCCTCAAAATACAGAACCGTGTCCACGATATGTTCCAGGGTCTTTGGACCGGCAATCACGCCGAACTTTGTAACGTGTCCGATCAACACCGTGGTCACTTCGTGTTCTTTGGCAAAACGCATTAGATCACCACCGCATTCTCTGACCTGGGCGACGCTGCCGGGTGCCGATGTTAAATTCGACTTATAGACGGTCTGTATCGAATCAATGACCATCAGTTCCGGCTGCATCTTACGAGCCGAGGCAAGAATGGATTCGAGTTCGGTTTCCGAGAGCAAATCGATATTGCTGGAAACGCTGCGCAAGCGTTCCGCACGGATCCGGATCTGATAGGGCGACTCCTCACCGCTCGCATAGAGAATCCGGCCACTGTTTTGCGCCACAAGTGCTGAAATCTGGAGCATGAGTGTGGATTTGCCGATACC
>JASFEK010000185.1:0-4176 GCA_050124875.1 Caldifarciminota bacterium
CTTTGGTATCTATTTCTTCAGTGTAATGGGCGGCTCGACAAAATGCGATGATATCATTGCACTGGGCCTTACCGGTGTGAATGAATACGGCTCTCAGACAATCAATGGCTTCACTGCATACCCTAATCCATTCAGCGACAGAACAACTATCAGTTACGTGGTTGGCTCCGGAGGATACCATACGCAGAAAATGCGGGTGTACGATTCTGCCGGTCGCTTGATCACGGATCTTGGATTGTCTCCGGTGACTGAGGGTATGGTTTCTGCAACCTGGGATGGTAGTGACGGCTTTGGTAACAGGGTAGCGCCGGGTGTATATTTCATTAGAGATGATTCGGGGAGGCAGATCGAGAAAGTAGTGAAACTACACTGATGCAAAAAAAGGGGGCGCTAATCCAGCGCCCCTTTTTCTTAATTAATCCTTAAAATCTTTCTCGTTACAACATTCTCACCAATATTAGCCCGCAAGATGTATATACCGCTGGGCAGCACATTGCCTGTGCCGTCCTTCATTTCGATTGAGAAGCCGTGCGTCCCTGTTTCTAGCTTGCGATCCACGATTTCACGGGCTGGTCGGCCGACGCAATCGTACAGTTTGATATTTACTAGCTGTGTTTGTTCTAGACGCAGTGAGAAATGGATATACTTAGTGGCAATTGTGTTCGTCATTGACAATTCGTAATCTGGTGCGATTCGTTGCGGATGCTCGGTGATTGACGTACCGTGACCCGTTGGTTTGAGAAACGGATCGCCGAGCAACGTCATTCCGTAGTGCCAGCATAGGCGATCGAACGACATGCCCACTGAGTCGTAGATACATTCGAACCAGTACTTGAATGCTTGGCCCAGGTTTGCTCTCTGCCCGAGCGGTCCGTAGAAGTAGTTGAAGTCGAGCATGCTGCCGCTCTTTGTTGAGCCGATTGAGCCGATACCATAGTCGTCATTGAAAATTGAGCGGCCGCCACCGTAACCATTCGAGGTATACCGGCAGAAAGAGCAGGCAAAGAAGTTGTAGAAGAAAGTCGGTGGATTCTGGCTCACGTATTCTGAGGAGTAGTAGTAGTCATGCTGGCTTCCGTTGTTGAAAGCAAATTGATGTCCTGCCGGCCAAGAGTGTGCGAAAACCGACACCCATGTCTGAGTGGTATCGAGTCGCTGTCTGTATAATGCTGCGCGGGTCGTCTCGGGGTCCCAGTAATTCACGGTATCGGGAAAGAGCAGCGCGACGTCCATTGACCATTGCAGAGCCCATGCGTACCAATCATCGTCCACGAAAACGAGTGCACGTTCGGGCAGGGTCATTTGCCGGTTGCGATATTCACGGTTCTTACGGAAATAGTTCTTGAGTACAACAGTATCGACACCCATTCCGGTCGGCATGAGCCGGCCGATATATATCTCTGGTTTCATGTTGCCTTCGTGCCCGTCATATCGGCCGTTGCCCGTGGCTATGGTATCAATCCAGTCGCCATCGAGGTCCATATAAAACAGATCCATCGGGAACTGCGCCAAGCTGCCGCCAAAATCGTATACTTCAAACCAGGCAACCGGCAGATCGCCGATCAATAACGCACCCTCAATGCTGTCTGTTGTGTAGAGCTGATAGAGAAACGTCCTCAATGTCTCGGGTGTACCACCAGTCAACTGATAATTAAAGACCGTGTAGCCTTCATTCTGTAGATGAGTTGAAAGTTCACTTATTTCGGCGGTTAGATGTAGTGCGAGGCTCTCTTCAGCCAGGATCGCAACATTGCCGCTACGGCCGTCACCTCGGAATATGCTTTCCAGTGTGTGGGAGAATGGGGTGTAGGGATGTTCAGCGATCCATTCCTCATATGTATCAGGTTGGCTCCCCGGAGGGCCAGCCCACCTGAGTAATGGTATTCCGTCAGTATCAGTAGCAAATAAAGAAAGGGTAAAGATAAGCAACACAATAATCTTTTGCATTAGACCTCCAATGCGTATTATAGTAGTGTTGCCAAAGAAGTCAATAGTCTACCGTATGTCGTACTAGTGATTCGTGTTCGTAATCTAGAGTTGGACTTGGTACTCATTAATAAGATTCACGATAGACGAGTACGTGTTCTGTATCAGTTGCCCAGCTTGACTTTCCATAGAATACTTATATAATGAAAAAACGTGGAAGATATCTTATCCCAGTTAAATCCCGAACAGCGCAAGGCAGTTAAGATCGCACGGGGGCCGATTCTCATCCTGGCCGGTGCGGGTAGTGGCAAGACGCGTGTGATCACTTACCGTATTGCATACTTGATAAGGCGGAAAAGCATCCATCCGAGAAACATCCTGGCGATAACGTTCACCAACAAGGCGGCCGGAGAGATGCAATCGCGTATCGATAGCCTGCTTGGTGCAAACAGCGAGGTGTGGATCCGCACGTTCCATTCAAGTTGTGCGAAAATACTGCGCGGCGGTGCCGAACGTATCGGCATAAAGCGCAACTTTGCGATCTACGACGAGTATGATCAGCTCAGTTTGATCAAGGAGTGTCTCAAGGATCTGGATATTGATGCCAAGGCGTTCACCCCGGCTTATATCGCCGGCGCGATCAATCATCTGAAGGAAAATCTCACGGCCAGTAAAGGGGTGGAGAATGGTTTGCTCAGGAATATCTATGACTATTACAACAACAAGCTGCTCGAATACAACGCGCTTGATTTCGACGACTTGATAATGAAGGTCGTTGAGTTGTTCAAGACCGACAAGGACATCCTTGAATACTATCAGAACCGTTTCAAGTACATTCTGGTGGATGAATACCAGGATACCAACCGTGCTCAGTATGTCTTGACAAAGATGCTTGCTGATAAGCACCGGAATCTTTGTGTTGTAGGCGATGACGACCAGTCGATCTACTCTTGGCGCGGCGCCGAGATCAGGAATATTCTGGACTTCGAAGTCGATTTTCCAGATACCGCGGTCATAAAGCTACAACAGAACTATCGCTCGACAAAGAGGATTCTCGACGCGGCATCAGCGGTCGTGGCCAATAATGAATACCGAAAGACGAAAACCCTTTGGTGCGAGAATGAGATGGGATCCCGGATCAGCTTTTTCGATGCTGATGACAGCTATACCGAAGCCGCCTACGTCGCACGTAAGGTCATGGAAATTGGTCTTAAGGGTCAGAGCCTGGGCGAGACTGCGGTTTTCTACCGGGTCAACTATCAATCGAGACTACTCGAGGAGTGCTTTATTACGTATCGAATTCCTTACGAGGTGGTCGGTTCGCTCCGGTTCTACGAGCGGGCCGAGATCAAGAACGTTCTGGCGTATCTACGGTTGATCAATAACCCGCTCGATACAGTGAGTCTGAGGCGCATCATTAACATTCCTTCTAGAAAAATCGGCAATGAAACATTGGAGAAGATTGCAGGATACAGTAAAGAGCATAATATATCGATGTACGAAGTATTGCACGTGATCGACAAGGTGAAGGGCATAAATCCGGGGACCCGGGTACGGATCAAAGAGTTCGCCAAGATGATTGATCGCTTCGTCGATAGTCGTGAGCAGTGGGACATATATGAGTTGGCGCTTGAAGTTGTGAAGGAGTCGGGTTACCTGGGGAGTCTGAGCCAGGATAAAACGGAACGCGAATACATCCGGCGCAAGAACGTTGAAGAACTGCTGATTTCGCTGAAGGATTACGTGCGTGAAAGGCCGGATGCTACATTGAATGATTACTTGGAAGAAGTTTCGCTGCGCAGTGACATCGATGATTGGAACGAATCAAGAGAACGCGTTAATCTGATGACCCTGCATAATGCCAAGGGTCTGGAATTTGATACAGTGTTCATTACTGGCATGGAAGACGGATTGATACCACACTACAAGTGCCAAGACGATCAGAAGCAGTACGAGGAGGAAAGAAGACTACTCTATGTAGGGATAACCAGGGCCCGCAAGAAACTGTATATGACATACGCACGGCAGAGGGACATGTTTCGTGCTGGACCGAGCTTTACCGAGCTCTCGCCCTTTCTTAATGAAATTCCAAATGACTTGATCAGCGGTGATGATGATAGTGATTGATGAGTAATGGAGGGTGAGGCAGAGCAGACCGTGACGGAAATCGCACGTTTTCGCAAGCTCTTTCCGATCACCGAGAGGTACATCTATTTCAACCACGCGGGTACTGGTCCGCTCTCGGTTCCG
>JASFEK010000186.1:0-4157 GCA_050124875.1 Caldifarciminota bacterium
CCGAGGTCGCTCCGATCACGCAACCGCCATCGGGCGCAGCATGTATTGAATTCGCCATGTCGAGCCGGAAACCACCAAGTGTTCTTGACCATAGCTCATTGCCCATTGCATCAATCTTGATCAAATACAGATCCTCCTCACCCCAGCCGAATGATTGTGTGAAGCCGCAAACATAGTACTGCATCTCATCCGCTTCACAGAGTGCCGTACCGACATCCCAGCTTACACCCCCATAGGTCCTGGACCATATCTCATTTCCCTCATTGTCTAGTCTTACTAGATAGACATCCTTTGAGCCCTGACCAAAAGAGGTCGTATAGCCAAGAACCAAATATCCATTGCCCACATTGAGGCATGCATTGGCGTACTCGGAACCGCTACCGCCGAAGCGCCTCGACCAGACGATGTCACCTTCTGCGTCCGTCTTAACGGTCAGCATATCCGCATCCTTCGAACCAGGTGCGAAGGTATAGCCAACGATCAGATACCCACCATCGGGCCCATGGCACATCGCGCGTCCACCATCAGCACCGCAGCCGCCGTATGTCTTGGCCCACACAACATCTTCGTCATTACCACTCATATTGTGCGCAACGATGTATTCTGCATCGACGGTATTCTTACTGCCCCTGGTTTGATTACCCTCAACCACGGTGGCAATCGCCATCACATTCGCATAATTGTAATATTGTCCCCGCGCGCTGGTGATGATGTTGCCGTCAATCGTCGGTGGGTTATCGTTACGCGGACGGCCTATGTAGTTGGCTCCGGCGGCCGTGTATTCGGCCCGGAACCGTGGAGCACCCACAATAAACCTACCCCGTACCACATCGGCTGCCGCCAATACCCGCACACCAGCACAGGTAGCGAACACGGGTAAGCCGAAATAGGCTGCACGCCTGATGAGCAGCAAGGCATCCTTACTTTCGAGCAGATCCTGATTGGAATTAGGAATCGGCGCGGCATTACCGGCCGAGGGCGGGATAAGCAAACAATCATAATCCGCAATATTGGTTATCTCCTCCAACCGTAAGTCACGGACGATCGGATATAATGTTCCATGCGAGGCAAACCACGGGCAGGGCATGATCGTATCTGAAACACCGGTGTGCGTGACCTGCCAACCATACTCTTCGATCACATCACTCATCAGGTAGTAGTTTGCCCCTGTGTTCCTTGGTACCAGGACCAGTGCTTTGACGCCCTGCTCATCAGGTCCCCTTACACAGGAACCAAGAACTAGAACAGCAATGGTCGCTATTTTACTGATTAACGTAACAAAAGCTTCTCTCTTCACGCTTCATTACCTCCTGGTCTCGAAGCGTACGCAAATCTTCGACGACCTTTCATATCCGGAGAAATCAAATTATCATCCGTTACCAACAGATTCCCTAACATGGGTCTGCACTCTGCCTGCAGACACCGCCATCACAATCGAAAGAACCGCACCAATTTCAGCATCGGTTACGCCTTCTTTCTTGGCCACGCCAAGATAATGCTTGACTCAAGAATGGCATCCAACCGCCATGGCCGCAGCTGTATGGAGCATGAGGGTCGTTCTTGGTTCAAGAATACCATTGTAACGTGCCGAATCATAGAAGTCTGAGTAGGCCTTCTTCTGCTTACGCTGTAACATCGGCGTCCTCCCTTGTGTTCTGAATATCAACTAACGGAAATCTCTTTAATGCTTATCTTGTTGAGGTCCATCTCACCGACCCCGAGCTCATAGGCGAACCGTATGTGATCAATGTCATTGGGATTCCGATCCAGCAATGTTGTCGCGTAGGCGTCGATCGCTACTGGATCAGTTCCGGCGATAACGGTCTTCTCCTCACGGGTCTGCCCTGGACCGCTTGGGCCGTTAGTCAACAGTATCCGGTTGGCATCCATCACGATCAAATCGGTTTTCACTGCAGTGCTCAAATCTGCGATGCATTGGTGCAGACCATACTGGTGAAAGTACCGCCTATTCCAGTTAATACCCATAAGGTTCTTCATGCTCAGGGTTACGGTTGCCTGCGAGTGATGCTTGACAATGGGCACGTTGATGAATACATCAGCATCCAAAATATCACCAATGATATCCACTTCCCTTAGTATCTTACCGCGCAGTACCTGCACATTTCGGTACAACTCCCTATTGGTCGCGGCGACGACCCTGCCGCCTGCCCGGTTTGCTGCATCCTGTATGCCGTTGCCCTCAAAACCTCTTATGTCATCGTGACTGAGCACTACGACGTCACTGGCACCTGCCTGCCGGCATAGTTTCACGACGGTCTCAACGACGGATGGATTAGTATTCGCTGCGACCTCAGGACCACTGGTCGTGATCGGGTTGGGTTTCACCGCCACCTTATCATTCTTCTTCACAAACCTCTCAATGCCGCCGAGTGCCTGTAATGCTTTCAGCGTATTCGATGCTGGATCACCACCCTTGGCTACGGCAAGGTCAGGAAGATCATGCCCCAAGTCAGTTACTGCATTAAGGAGGCCCGTTCTTGGCAACATGCTCAAACCCATGTAGGCAAGACCGAGTTTTCCCCCACCGATCAAGAATTCGCGACGCGATAGTTTTTTCATTGCTGCTCCTCGGTTATTTCACTTAAAAGACCTTGTGCCGCTTCAGCCCGAAATCCTTCGGGATCGAGATCGAGGTATCGCGCAAGGTAATTTCTGGCTTCGTCATATTGCCCATTGCCGTGGTGAATCTCACCGAGCATGTAATACGGATTCGTGAAACTCGAGTCAATTGATAAGGACTGCTGATAGTACCGTATAGCCATCGCTGTGTCACCCATGACATAATACGCCTCTGCCATGCTATCGTACGAATTCGGATCTTCAGGAGAAATTTCAATCAGCTGTTGAAAAGCCTCTATGGCCTCATCGAACGCTTCAACGCCGATGCAGCAATACCCAAGCATATTGTGCAACAGCGTATTGTCCGGGGTTATGCTGATTGCCTGTTTGTAGGCCTCTATGCCAGGGTAAAAAGCCTGTAATTGATAGTAGGTGAAAGCCATACCGCTGTAGGCTCCAACATCCTCAGGGTTCGTACTGATGTTTTCCCTTGCCGCAACGATCCTGTCCAGGAGCCCAAGAAATCCTGTGGCGTTCACGCCGCCAAATCCATACGGGTATTCATCTGGGTTGGAGAGTCGCTCGCGCAAACTCGCCGCATCGCCGCTCTTCCGGAATTCCAGCAACTCTTTCTGGAAACGTACCGCATGCTCCATGGCCGTGTTCTGCTTACTGACGATCACTTGGTCAAAACCTTGACGCGCTTCCTCGTAGTGGCCGGTTTGACTCAACCTCACGCTGGCTTGAAACGTATTGAACGGAGCCCAATCATAATCGAGTTCTGCAGTCATCAGTTCTGCATGCTCGTTCTGAACGCGCCGGGCTGCTTCGGAAAACGGATAGCGGTCAACGAGCATGGCGAAGTTGTCAGCTGCCTTTCCGGGTTCATCTATCTCAAGGTATACCATACCCAGCTCGAATTGATCCTCGGGCGCCGACGGTGCAGCCGGGTCACTCGCCAGTGATCCCTGAAAGATGCGTATCATATTCTCAGTGTCGTTCGTATTACGATAGGCAGCAAGGAGCCTGGTCTTGAAAACCCCTGACCACTGCTGCGTTAGCGAAGCGTGGCTCTCTGCTTCCAGTCTCTGCAAGCCCGTTTCGTACAGATCCGCCGCCTCTGCCCATTTCTCCTGTTCTTCGTAACACATACCGAGCCGATCAAGAGAAAAGATCTCCCAACCCGTGTCTGGATGTTTGGTTATGATATTGTGATATATCAATGCCGCTCTGGGGTAGTCATTATCTACGGTAAAGTAGATATTGGCCATAGCCCATTTGGCAGCCGGGGTCAGATGATGATCAGGGTTCTCATAGATGAACAGCTCATAAGCTGTTATTGCATCGCCATAACGCTGCATCTGCAAAAGTTCATTTGCCCGATCAAAGATCTCCTGAGCATCAACCCCTAGAATGCAGATCGGCAACAGTAACAAACCAACTACTATTCTCATTGCTTTGTGATTCATCAATACACCACCCACTCTTAATGCAAATGCCTAAATGCCTAAATAGCTAAAATACATAAAACAGACCGACGTCTGACCCAACAAACAGAAAAATACCCAAATGCCTAA
>JASFEK010000187.1:0-4145 GCA_050124875.1 Caldifarciminota bacterium
TCGATGAATGCCCGGGGTGCGGTTGAGCTGATCTTGTGTCAGCTTGTTACAAGCACTACACGCAATCCCTCGCCCGAAACCAAGACTAACAAGGGCGATTTCAAACAGGAGATATTTAGTGCATTAAAGGTCCGTAGTCCAAAACTGGCTGCGCTCGTACACAAGTCAGCGGTTAAGATAGATGGCAAAGATGTTGCGATAATTGCTGATAGTGAATTCACTCAGAAGCAGTTGCTGCAGGGCAAGGGGACAATCGAGAGCGTGCTCAAGAAGGTACTGAGCGATGAGTCCAGTCTGCGTGTGGAGGTAGCCGATAATGCCAAGAAGGAGAACAGCCTTGAGGACACGATCCGGGTGCTTTTTGACGGAGAAGAGGTGCGATGAAAAACTATATGAAGGAAGCACAGAAATTGCAGGCTAAGTTGCTGGAACAGCTGCGTGCGATCAGGGTAGAGGGTAGCGCGGGTGGTGGTATGGTGAGAGTGAGTATGGATGGTGAACAGAATGTACATGCGGTGAAGATCGAGCCACAGGTGCTTGAAGACAAGGATGTGGCAATGCTCGAAGACCTGATCGTTGCCGCATTCAGTGATGCGCGCAGGAAAATACTCGAAAAAACGCAGGAGAGCATAAAATCAATTACCGGGTTGCCGCTTCCATTCTAGCCCGGTAGACTACCGACTATTCAATCTTTAGTATCTTGCCAGTGAATACCTCACTGCCTAACTTCACGCGGTAGAAATAAGTACCCGAAGCCAGATTCCGCTTCTTTTCATCGCGGAAATCCCACGTCCACTCGTAGGATCCAGGGTCTAGCGATCGGTCGGTCAGGCAGCTCACTCTCTGACCGAGCACATTAAAGAATTCCACCCGTACGTTTGTTCTATTCTGCAGGACGGTTGACAGTCTGAACATGTCACGGGCTGGATTCGGGCTGGCAATGATCCTGGAACTCGTAGCGTCAATGCCCGAGTACTCCTTGATCCCGGTTGTGACCCCAAGGAAATCAAGGATCTGCTCGATGAGATAGTCTCTGGTGCTCGGAAGCACGCCGTCGACCAGGCCGCCTAGTTCGAACGAACTGCCGACGGTCTGGTATGATGCAGCGTCGTAGGCAACAGTCCGATCGAAACCGCCGTTAGTGAATACGGCATACGCGGGTGGAACCGGATTGATGCGGTCTATGTAATTGTTCTCGCCGGCGTAGACAAATGACATGCCCTGCGTGAAGGTGCCGCTTATGCCGTCGATGGTGCCGGAGATCGTGCTTCCGTCACCAGCTTCTGCTATGCCAAAGGCTGCACGGTAGATACTCGCGGCCGAATCATAACACCATGCATCGGCGCCTTCCAGGTAGCAATTGCCACCTGCCTGGAGGAAGCTCACGAGGTCATTTGCCTGGGCAGTTGAGAGCTGCAAATTACTGGGATATACGCCGAGGAGAATGAAATTGCATTCATAGACATCAAGCACCGGAAACGTGGTAGAATACTCGTATGCGATGCCTAGGCTATCTAAATAGACGATGAGCGGCGCACCAGTGATCGGCGTCGGATCCGGCTCCCAGATGCCGATGGCAATTCTATCGATGATCAGGAACTGATGATTGCCGCTGGGCGGTGAATAGGCGACATTGTGACCCGCCGATGCATCGACCGCTTTTATCCGGTAGGTAACCGTGTCATCAATGCTCACCGTGCCGCCGAAGCTAGCACCGTAAGTGTTGCCCCCGGTATTCGGCATAGGTAGCGGGGTTTGAGCCGTACCGTTCAGACTATACTCGAGAATGACCGAATCAATACCGGATTCATCGGTCACCACGGCTGATACATACGCGGGCCATCCGTAAACCGATTGATTGCCGAGTGGGGTGTGTGCGATATCAGGAGGGGTGAGATCGAAACCGATACGAAATGAGTACGCCTGGGGCGGTACATGGCGCGGTGAGGTTCTTCTGACGCCGTCGCCGTTCTTCGCTATTATGTAATAATGTACCGTGTCGCCGAGTGACTGTGCAGGTATGTGGCCTGCATAAACACCGGGTGTGTCGACGACCGGTGATAGCGTAGTGGTGTTATAAGCCCCGGAGTTGATCCGGTATGCGACTACGGTCGAATCGAAAATCAGGCTGTTCGACGTCGTTATCCGGGCCCTAACCCGGTAGTCGTTGAGCGTATCTGCTGTGTTCGTAAGCGGATAGTGCTGAATGTGGATGAATTCCGCGCTCGGCGCCTGCATGGTGATGCAGTGTATTGCGCCGCCTGAACCACCCATGGCCGAGCAGTTGATGCCCACAATATCATGATCGGGTAAGACGGATTCGTAGATTGCGATGGCTAGTGAGTCCTCTGGCTGATTCCATAACGGCACGAGCACCTTGTTGTTCACGAACAATGAGTTCAGGTATGAGGGTGGCGAATTGGATGTGGACCAGGGCATGGGGATCCTGACGATCCGGTAAGGAAACCCCTCACGGTTGTTGCAGCGGCTGATCGAATCGGCGTTTTCATTGAGAATGGTGTGATTAGGATGGCCGGCTGCGTACTCGCCGACCATGACTAGGGTGTCATTGAGTACCTTGCCCCAGAGATCGATATGTCCGGTATACTCGATATTGATCCGGGGCAGCACGATGAGCTGCTCCAATCCGCTGTAAGCGAGCATCAGGGATTCGATTTGAGCGGCTGAGAACTGGGGGTTCTCCTGGTGTATTAACGTGCTGGCAAATCCAGTGCCCAGGCCGTCGACCATGAAGTTGCCGCCGGCGTGTTCCAGCGGCGATCCGTACACGCTGATCGTCCAGGATTGACCGATGCGCCAGGGGATAGTATCGTCGAGCGGGCGCGGGCGATTGTAGATGAAGTCGACTATGCCTTCAGAGTCATCTTGTTTGCGCATGAACCACGGCCCGTAATCGCGTATCCAGATACTATTCCTGGGCCATATGTAGAACTCGATAGAATCGAGGGGAACGCCTTGATTCACTAGATAATTAGTTATACTTGTTTGTTCGCCAGAACTGCCCGCGATGATGTATACCTTACAGACTTCGCCGGCCTCCTCAACTATTTGCCTGAAGATCGAATTGTAATTGCCATACACCCAGGTGACGAAAACGCCCCGGAGTCGGTCAAATTCACCGGGTGTTTCCACCCAGCCGCCCGGCGGGGTGGTAATCTTATGGCCCCGGCCGATCTCATGTATTCGGAGGCTTTCATCCGGTGTCATCCATTGGGGTAGCAGGGGTTCTGCGGTTTGGGCGATCAGGACTGCTGCGCACAGCAGAAATGTCATAAATGCTCCTTGTTTATTCGATTGTTGTAGCTATTTGAAAAACCCGGTGTGACCATGCTAGACTATCTCTTATATTCGTCGAGTGTATCGAAGAATAATTTACGAATCTCTTCTAGTCGTTGCTCGGTTCGTGCCTCGAATCGCAGCACGAGAACCGGTTGGGTGTTCGAAGCCCGGATAAGACCCCACCCGTCATCAAAATCAACGCGTACCCCGTCAATATCAATTACCCGGTAAGATTTTTTGAAGTGTGCTTTCAGATCTTCGACGATGCCGAACTTCTCTTCATCGGTTGTATCGATGCGTATCTCTGGCGTCGAGTAATATTTCGGCACGCGCGCCGTGAGACTGGATAGCTTCTCGCCACGACTCAGTATCTCGAACAGTCTCAATGCAGCGTAGATAGCATCGTCATACCCGTAGTAGCGGTCGGCAAAGAAGATATGCCCGGACATTTCGCCAGCCAGTGGTGCGTTCTCCATCTTCATCTTCGCCTTGATCAGTGAATGACCTGTTTTGTACATCAATGGCGTACCGCCTAGTTGCTCAATGCGTTCGATCAGGCCTTTGGAGCACTTGACTTCGAAGATGATCTTCGCGCCTGGCATGCGCGCGAGCAATTCCTCGGCGTATACTGCCAGGAGCACGTCGCCCCAGATAACCTGTCCTTGTTCATCAAGGGCGCCGATGCGATCGCCGTCACCGTCGAAGCCTATGCCGCAGGCGAAATCTCCTGTTTTGACCGTGCTGATCAACTCTTTGATGTTTTCAGGCACCACCGGGTCGGGTGGATGGTTCGGGAAAGTACCGTCTGGCTCTTTGAAGAGCATGAGGCATTCCGCTCCCAGGGT
>JASFEK010000188.1:0-4134 GCA_050124875.1 Caldifarciminota bacterium
AAACATTACTTTGTTATCGCGTTTGATGATTTCCTCAGCCTTCTTGCTGATCTTAGGTGATTCATAATCAAGCATAAGAACTCCTTTTCAAACCGTGACGCCCCACAATTCGTTTCAAAGTTCCAGTAGATTCAATCCTGTTGCCTGGTCCTTCTTGCGCGTGAGCGATTCAGTAAAGGGAAAGATGATTATCTCCATGGTTGCGGGTACTGTGCCGCGGAAAAGGTGACCGCCGTAGGCATGGAATTGATCATCGGTGATTGTAACGTGGCAGTGGAGCGTCAACTCACCGTTGATGCTAGAGATGTTGCCCAGGAAACTGGTGAATTCGTATTCATCAGGGAATATCTTCTTGACATAGGTTTGTTTGTGGGCATCGAAATAACCCAATTCCAAGTTCATGCCTACGCCGAGTCCGTAGAAGAATCCGCCCTTTATTTTCGCGTCGTGTACGGCCCGGGTCAATGCGGCGATGATCTCTTCACCCTTTTCTAAGCGGACGACCGAATAGCGGTCAAATTCCTGTAATTTCATCCTATACTCCTATCGTAAGGTTGGTAATTGCCGGTATATTGCCTGTCGAACTCGTAGAGTGCTAATCTATGAGTCCCAGCCATGGACCGAGCAGAAACTGAACTCTGCCGATGAGGAGGCTGACTCGCGCCATTACCGTGTAGCCGAATGAAGCACCGAAACCGATCATGATGAAGATTATGCCGAGTCTTGAGGCATGTCCGAGAACGCCCTTGTGTTCTCTTGAGAAGAAGAAGTAGATGAGCGTACATATCACACCGATCAATATTATTACGGACCACACACCACTGGCTGGATCCAGGAAGCTGTTGGGTGTTACTACTGTACCCTCAAGCTGTCTGAGTACCTCAGCCTGAAAGTAGGCAGGTATCGAGAGTCCAGCACCCCAGCCGATCATGAAGCCGATCGGGATACGCACGAGCCACGATACCTTGGGAATGAAGCGTGC
The DNA here is from genome assembly GCA_050124875.1 of Caldifarciminota bacterium. GTDB lineage: Bacteria > Hydrothermota > Tepidihabitantia > SM23-42 > SM23-42 > SM23-42. The sequence goes on from JASFEK010000188.1 coordinate 983, forward strand.
GAAATACATCAGCCCAAGAAGCAGGGGTACAACGTATATGAATTCACCAGCACCGAGTGGTTCAAGCAGGTTTGGTCTCAGTGAATTATGCCAGTAGAATACTATGTAATAACCGTTTGCTACTCCGACAAAAAGGTGTTCACCGAATTTGTAGAACGGATTATCCTTATACAGGAAAGAAAATATCATTAAGGTCAGTATTGCACCAATCCAAATCCAGGGATCACCACTCATTGCGAACGCTCCCTTTTACTTCTGCGTGAAAAGAAATAGCCGATATTACCGAGAATGATGAAGACCATGATCAAAAGGTGTATCAGTGACTGAGAGTTCATACCAGTTTCGGCATTGCCCAGGGCGCGCGCATAACCATGTTCGAGTACTAATTTCTCGTATTCGGCGGCGCCCTTCATCCCCGACATGAGACCGGAAACCTGGCCGGTCTGGATGAATGGATAGTATTTCGGAGCCATGACTGCGGTCAGTCCGGCACCCACCTTGACGCCGTAACGGGTCTGTGGGTAACGTATCCAGTCCAGCGGGTAATCAGCGGAGGCAAGTATCACCGCGATTGCTACGTTCTTGTAGTTCTTCACCTTATTCATCAACGGGAAAGAGTCGATCAGATTGCCGTAGTAATCGCGTGGGAAAACACCGGCAATTGATTCACCCATATCTAACTGGGCGGCGATTCGGCCCGACTTCCACCCGAGGTAGACATAGTCAACCCCATAGACCAGCGAGTCTTCTTTGCTCGTTGCGAGACTGTCGAATTCGCGTACAATCGTGGTCAGGGCATCGACTGCGAGACCTGGTGCTTGAACATCGAATGAGAGACCAATGACTGGGAGACCTCGAGAAAAACAGTGACGCAGGATTGCCTTTGCCATGGGATGGCATTCTGGCTGGGTTTGAGGCGAGTAGTCGAAAGATATCATAACCGCCTTATCGTTTTCTGGTATCGATTCGATGAAATCAAAGAGTCTCTTGGTCTGCGGCATGATATTCTGTGGAATGGTCACTTTGATAAAAAACGGCAGGATTACCAGCCCGGTGAGGAGCAGATAGATGATGCGCCGATCGATTGCCGTGATCCGGTCAAACCATCTCATTCTTTACCCCCTAGCCACGAGCGTTCGATGCCGAGAATGATCTTCAATGCGGTAGCGATCGAGCCAAAGGCAACGCCAAGAAGAATGCCGCGTTGAGATGCCATATTGGGAACCTGCATGATCCATTCGGCAAACGCGGGGAACCGTCCGTGAACGTACTGTCCGAACGGCATGAAACCGATCATTACGATAAAAGCCGATATCAACAATAGGGTTGCCTCAAGACTGCGTGCTCGGAATGAACGGTAGGCAGCCGATGCCATGTAGTATGCAAGAAGGGCAAACATGGTACCACCCAGCGGAGCGAGAACATTCAAGAATATCCGCTGGTAAAGCGAATCAGGGGCAATACCCCAGATCAGTCCGATTGCAGCCATGGCCGTCATACCGAATAACGTGACTATACTGTAAGGCCAGTTTTCTTGTCTTTTGCGTATTTTATGGGTATGGTGCCTTATGAGGTTGCCGATCGCCAGAATTAAAGCAAAGGCCATAAGTACGATGACCCACTTGTATATGACGCTGCTGAATTCCAGCGATACAGGATGGGGAATGAAGAACTGGACGATCATTAATATCCCCATTACCAAGCATATGGTAAGTGGTATTCTTCTTTTCATTGTACCCTCAGAAACGGGATTAGATTGATGTTGAGAAATGAAATCACTGTGAATAGAAGCAATATTACAAGAACGATCAACTTACCGTAATCCTGTGCCTTCAATGAACCGAGCAGTAATGGTTCCCTTGATAAATAGGCACTGGCTGCGTATAATTCTTCACCCATGAGCGTGTAGTCACACGCGGTGACGAAAAAAGGCAATTGCAGTACCGAATCAGTGCCTGCGATCTGGAATGATCCAGCCTGCGATCCGGTCTCAGCCATGATCAACGACTCGGCCCAGAATCGACCGATAAAAAAGTTGGTGGCCGGTTTTTCACGCATCATAATGCCGTTAACTGCCGCGGCAAATCCGAACTGGGCTTCGGTTACATACCGCACATAGTCTTCTCTGAACTTTTCGGGGCTACCTTCAGAAATGAATGCTTCCTTGACGACTTCCTTGGAAACGGTGTAGGTAACTGACCATCGGTTAGGAACGATAAGCGCCGTGTCGTAGAGGGCGATTTTCTTGGCGACTTCGCCCAGGATGTTCATCGAGGCGATAGTTGCGGTCCAGTCAATATCTCCGAGACCTGGAACATAAAGGATTGGTTTGCCCATTTCGGTGGCCCGGCCCACGGCCTCTTCGACCGCGGCTAGCCCGGCGATCTTACGTATGAAAAGGCCCTTGCCCGAACGTGCCTTGGTCACGAAATACGCGAGCATCGCGGTGAAAACAGCTATTGCGACCAGCACGTTTATGCGTCCGGTGTGAAATACCTGAGGGCTGGACAAGGCAGGAGCGCTCGGCTCGGAGTAGAACAGTTCACCGTCCTTGACTGCGGCCACCACGTATTCGTACTGGGTGCCATCTTGGGTATTTTCGTCCTCAAAGGTGGTGACGCCGCGTGCGGTCGAGCCGATCTTCTGAAGGACTGTGTCGGTCAAAGCGCGGCGCTCTATTGAATAGCCGTCGAGCAATGCGTCGTCAGCCGAAGGCATCCAGTTGAGGATGATCGTAGAACCCGCATCGTTCGGATTATCAATGGCTTTGAGGTCAGTGGGGGGCAGGACGTTGAGCAAGACCAGGATGAATATCACCGCCTATTATACGTAGATGGCTACGTAAGTCAAGCTTGCCGACCAGAATCATTCGGGGACAGGCAGAACATTTTTAACATTTCGTCAATGTGTTCCATTTATTACTTTGCATCTGCACACAATAATCCTGACTTCTTCCAATAGATAATGGCTGAGGACTGCAAAGCATCAATTCTTCGTATTATCGAGTGAAATTCAAGCAAAATGACAAAAATGTTCTGCCTGTCCCCGTTTATTGGACGCTCAAGAGCGAGAGTAGGTTGAGTCCCGCGAATGCCAGGATGGTAAAACCGGCGAGCGTGAGCAGCGCGATCAATTTGCCGTAGTCCTGAGCC
>JASFEK010000189.1:0-4110 GCA_050124875.1 Caldifarciminota bacterium
ATACGCGTTACGGCGATGTGCGTGAACTACTCAAGGATGCGGACAATCGTTATGTGGTGATGTCTCATGGTGATGAAGTCAGCCTGGAATTCGAGGCCGACGGTTTGCCCCAACTACCGGCCGGCTGGCAGCGTAGTTTTGTCCTGGCGGCAAAGGGTTTCTACAAAATGGCGCGGCCGGGAAGGGCCTATGCCTACTCGGTCGATCCCCTGCCGTATTACGGCATGCGCAATGACCTGGCAGCGGATGGTGTAGGGTACTATCCGTATGACCCTTCTCCCGGGTTCTTCGGATCCTTGGTGGGAAGGATATATGCGCGCCTTGTCTGGGGTTATCCGTTCTCACTGCAGGATGCGTGGAGTTTGGTTGTGAGCCACTTCACGGGCAACGTAGACCGGAACTACCCGGCACACCTGACCGAATACTGTCAGCAGTGGAATACCAGGATGCAGCGTCAATATTTCCCAAATGGCTATGCTGATCTTCCACCCCATGCAAATTTGGAAAGAGTGCCAATGGATGAGCGCACAGGTCAGTGGTCAACGCACCTGGCGTCACTCGGTATTCCTTTTGGCGCCCATTCCCTGCACAGCAATTACGTTAGGCTCTGGTTGGTGACGACCGAACCGATCGGAGTACAGGAGTGGGCTGTTCAGCCAGCATTAGTCGCGTACCGGGTCGGTCACCCCAACCCCTTCCGGCAGCACACGACGGTATCGTATGTCTTGGGTAAGCCTGCTGAAGTCGAGTTGGGTGTATACGATGCTAGTGGTCGCTTCGTCCGTTATCTTGTAAGAGCTATACAGGAACCGGGTGAGTATGCTTGTACCTGGGATGGAAAGGACGAGCGCGGCGAACGCTTGGCCGCCGGTGTATATTTCGTTAGATTCAAGACTGCTGATTCAGAGAAAGTAGAAAAGGCAGTGTTGGTGAGATAATGCCGGGATTTCTCGAAATCCCGGTCGGGCAAATGACTGGTTCTGAATGAACCTGTGATCGAGTCTGAAAAGAAAGGAGAAGAGATGATGAGAATACTGTTTACGACACTATGCTTATGCCTGGCGCTCGCCTCGGGATATGATGGTCTTTACGGTGTGGTGAATGGCGGAACGATCCATCAGTATGATCCAGTGGCTTACGGTGATGCGGATTGGCTATATTTCGCGAACGGCATAAAGTTCGATGTCCGGCAAGGTGAGCCGGAATTACCAGAATCACTGATGAAGAGTGAATCTCGATACTATATAGTGCACTGCGAAGGACCGGTATATCCTGAATACATGCAGCGAATCAAACAGACCGGCGCAACCGTATATTCGTATATTCCCAACTATGCATTCTTGGTGAAGATGAACGAATTGATAAAGAACCAGGTTGCCCAGATCGAATTCGTCGATTGGATCGGTCTGTATCAGCCAGCCTATAAGCTGTCCGGTCAGGAAGAATTCAGGGATTTGCAGGGCAATCACGAGATAACCATATTATTGTATCCAGAAGCCGATCTGAATACTGTCCTCGACTATCTTGACGAAATGGATGCCCGGATCGTTGATGTTGCTCCGGGTGATTGGTATCATACAATCCGTTGTGATGTTGACCTTGCTCGCGTGCCTCACATCGCCAGCATCGAGGAAGTCAGCTGGCTCGAACCCTGGCACAAGATGGAGCCACACAACGCGAATGTTCAATGGATCGTACAGACGGCGACCTCAGGGAACCGTCGTATCTGGGATATGGGTATCCGGGGCGACGGGCAGCTGGTAAGCACGTGTGACAGCGGCGTGCGTACCTCCCATTATGCATTCCGCAGCACGAATTCTTCGTGGCTCACCACCTGGGGTGACTATCCTAATGACCGTAAGATCATCGCCTACAAGCCGGCGAATACCTATGGGCCGGGTTATGCTGATTTCGGTGACGAGGGCTGTAATTTCTGTCACGGCAGTCATGTGTCCGGGACAGTATGCGGTAACGATGATGTGATGGGTAGCCCGAGCAATTACGATGGTGTTGCCCCGAACAGCCGGCTCTATTTCTGCGATGGCGGTGGTTCATTAGGATGTGTTTATATACCTACGAACCTTTACACCCTATTCAGCATGCCCTACACGGGTAATGCCGCGGGTAGCGTGAAGATAATGTCAAATTCCTGGGGGAATTCGGTTGCTGGTCAATACACGGCTGAAGCAATTGCCGTCGATCTGTTTGTTTACTTGAACAAGGACTTTCTGCTCTGCTTTTCGAATGGTAATGACGGCCCGGGTGCGATGACCGTAGGTTCACCAGCCACAGCCAAGAACTGCATTTCCGTGGGTGGTTGCCGCAATAGCGGCCAGTTGAACAGTATTTATTACTATTCGAGCCGGGGCCCGACCCAGGATGGCCGGTTTAAGCCCACCGTGTTAACACCGGGGCAGACCGTGACCTCGGTCAACGGTTTCGGCGACACTGGGTACTCGATAATGGATGGCACGAGTATGGCGTCACCGAGTGCCGCCGCCGCCGCGGTTCTAGCCCGTCAGTACTTTGTTGATGGATGGTATCCATCAGGCTCGGCCAATCCAGCCGATTCGCTGTTGCCCTCAGCTGCATTGCTCAAGGCCGTGCTCGTCAATAGCGCGGACCGTGGCATGAGCGGGTTTACGGTGCCCGACAATAATGTGGGCTGGGGTCGTATTGACCTGGACAGCGTGCTCTATTTTGCCGGAGATACAAGAGAGCTGGCCGTGGTCGATAATGCGGTCGGTGTGTCGACCGGGCAGTATGTTGAGTACACATATAATGTAGCATCGAGTGCAGTACCGCTGCGCGCGACACTCGTGTGGAGTGATTACCCGGGTGCGGGCGGGGCTGGTATCAAGCTGGTTAATAACCTAAATCTTCTGGTGACTGATCCCACCAGTAATCAGTACAGAGGTAATGTATATAATAGTGGACAGTCAACCACGGGCGGCAATTATGATACTCTCAATGTCGAGGAATGCGTACGCATTGATGCACCCCAGACTGGTAACTGGACGATCCGGATCACCGGAGTGAATGTGCCCTATGGTCCGCAAGCCTTTGCGCTTGTGGTCACCGGCGACCTGGCGGGAACAGGCATCGAAGAGTTGCAGTCTTCTCACGACACAAAGCGCTTCACCATTTATCCGCTGGTCTCCTATGCGAGTCCCTACCGGCTATCTTATACACTTGATACGCAGGTACCACTGCGGGTAGAGATCTTCGACGCTGCAGGCAGAATGCTCGACGACATTGACTACGGTATGCAGAACGGAACGGGTGAGCTCATGATACGCATGAACCGATTCGCTTCCGGTATTTACTTCATAAAGGTTGCAGCCGGTAGTATTTCTGAATTGTCCAAAGTCATCTGGGTGAGATGATGATATAGTTGGTCCAAAAGGGGGGCGTAGCGCTATGCGCTGCGCCCTTTTTTTCTCAGTATACTACTTTCTGAATAGTCGTCTTACGTAATCCCTTGCTTCGGTCACGCCCAGGAGCAGACAGGTAATGTAGCATACCACGGATGCGATGATGCCGGCCAGTCCCAGGCTGACAACCTGCGCTAGGAACCCGATGCCGAGCATGTTCGCGAGTAGACGGTTCAGCAGAATACCGATGAAGCCGGCGACAATCGCGGCGAGAACGAGGCGCGTGAAATAATCAACGAGTGGCGATAACTCGAACTTCCCGATTTTTGCCGGTAACCAGTGTAGGAGTAGAGCAAAGTTCACGAACGATGCGATCGTCGTCGCCAGGGGAAAAGCACGGAAGCCGATCACACGCATCAGACCTAAGCTGATGATGATGTGCAGCGCGACGGCGATGAAGCTTGCATACATGGGTGTTTTTGCGTCACGGTGAGCATAGAAGACTGCGGCAACATTTCTGATTCCGGCAATGAAGGGTACGCCGATTATGTATAGTATCAATGCCTGGGTAGTAGCATAGGTGTCGAACGGCGTGAACCGTCCTCTTTCATATATCAGCCGTGCAATAGGTTGAGACAAGAACGCAATGATGATCGAGGTCGTGACCGTAAGAAAGAAGACTAGCTGCAGCGAGTCGAAGAGCGTGGTCCTGGCCTCATCGAGTTTCTTCTCAACC
>JASFEK010000190.1:0-4104 GCA_050124875.1 Caldifarciminota bacterium
CGGTACCGTTTACTCCTTGGAGACACAACAACCCCTTGCAGCGCATGTCTTCGTTGAGCAGCATCAGGAGATATACATATGCAGTCCCCAAGGGTCTTTCACCATTCCTAATCTGTCATCCGCAACATACAGACTAGTATTCAGCCATGTTGGGTTTAAAGACGAAACCCTGTCGGTCACAATACAAGAACCCGACACAATACATCTGCGCATCGAGTTATCACCGATGCCGATTCCTGTACAGGATGTAGAGACCATCGGTGAACGAATCATCACACCGGGTAAGCGTATGCTGCAGAAAGAAGAAATGGAGGTCATGCCCGGTGCCGAGAAGAACGTCTTCCGGGCAATCCAGGTCATCCCTGGAGTGAGTGCAGCCAGCGACTATCTGGGATTATTCTACGTGCGCGGCGGTGAGTTGTATGAGAACAAAGTGCTTTTCGACAATGTCGAGATCCTCGCACCGTATCACTATTTCGGTATTGGTTCAACATTCAATGTTGATCTGATCGAGGACTTTGATTTTCTCATGGGCGCCATACCGGCTCGCTACGGCGATGCAGTATCATCAGTACTCCTGCTGCACTCCAAAGAGGCGAGTGGAACAAGAAGCGGCGTGTTCAGTATCGACCTCATCGAGGCGAATCTTACCTATCTCTGCTCTTTTTCAGAGGCAGCATCAGTCACATTTGCGGCCAAGAGAAATTACCTTGACTTTCTACTCAAGCAAATGGGGATAGTCGAAGGAGTGCTCCTACCATATTTCTTTGATGTGCAGGGCAAGATAGAGCTAAACACCAAATTCGGGGATTTCTCGGTCAACGCCTTGCATAGTAGAGAAGGTACGGATATCCAAGCATCCTTTGCTGACCAGACTATTGATCTGAAGCTGGATGGGAGCGCGAATACAGGTTGGTTAGCCTGGGATTTCGATTGGGCCGAGCGCCTGAGCTTTCAAGTGAATGCCTTCTACAGTAATATGGACAGGCACATGCATGGCCGAGGTCCTACCAGCGCAGATACTGCAGCCGAAGACTATGAAGCACAGAAGTACGGTGCCCTCATTCACACCGAATATCGAGCAGATGGCATGACCTTTGCCCTGGGCGGCGGTTTTGGCCGTTACAGAATAAAGCATAGCGGTGCTAAAATTGAGGACATCTTCTACAAAATTGGGGCTCTCTATTACTCGCTCGAAGCCGATACTAGTGACTATTACGGTTTCCTGTATGCAGAGCAGCGTTTTCCCATTCTCAAGATCTTCGATTGTGAGATTGGCGAGCGTATCGATTGGCTGCCTGCCATCAAGAAAGCTACTATTTCCCCGCGTGTCAGACTCATCTACCGCAGAAATCCAAGCCTGTTCTTTGCATACGGTCACCTGTTTCAAACACCACCGCTCGAATATCCGGTCGAAGAATACAAACCGCTTCAAGCAAGGTCATTGAGCGTAGGCACCGAGTATCTGGTAAGACCGGGGCTCTCCGGAAAGATCGAGTTATACAGAAAGAGCTATAGAAACCTGATACGCGGGTATGGCGACAATGTTTTTTCTAATGATGGCGACGGGCAGGCGTCCGGGATAGAATTTTCCTTACGTCAGTATCAAGTCGGTAACCTGTTCGGCATGGTCTCCTATGCCTATTCCTTCTCTGAACGGACCACTCCGTATGATTCAGCGATTGTTACGACGGATGTCCACCGGCCCCATATCCTGAACCTCTTTCTGGGCAGCCGGTTGTACCGTGGGTTCCAGGTCGGCATTCAACTCCAGGTGGCGAGCGGCCTGGCCTACCGGCCGGTTATCGGCCGTGAAGGCTACGGTGGAATATACGGCTGGACCGCAGTCTATGCCCCGGACAAGGACCGCCTGCCTTATTATCAGCGATTCGATGTCCACATTGGAAAAGAATTCACACTCTGGGGAATGCGTGGTGAGTTCTATGTCACTATCCTGAATATCATTGGCCGCAAGAACATACAGGGATACCTTTACAACTGGGACTATACACAGCGCAAGGCAATATACATGATGCCCCGGATCCCCCTTATTGGCCTGCGTCTCGAATTCTAATGGGGTCAAATCTTCACACTTCACAACTGATAGAGTGTACCAGACAATGAAACAGGAATATCAGTACTGACGGTGTGTGAAGTGTGAAGATTTGACCCCACTAATACGAAAGAAGCTTCTCGATAGCATAGTGCTTACCATCTTCGGCAGCCAGGACCGTCACGCCGGTCCTTTCCTTTAGCTGACGTGCAACATTCCACGGCCCGGTACGCAGCATGGTCATGCCGAAGTGCGTGATTATTGCCACCTTTGGTCTAATACCCTCGATTAGTTCAGCACAATCATCGACCGATAGGTGATCGATCTCAGACGGACCCAACTTGATCAGATTCATGATAATGATATCTGCTTTGTATGCAGGGATGAGTTCACCAAAGAACTTTGTGTCGGCAATATACGCTACCGAATAGTCCTTATGCGAGAGCCTGAATCCGTAGGTCTCGACACGGTGCTCATGTTTGAGCGGAAAACGGAAAGAGAGACTACCCAGTTCAACCTTTTCATTCTCCTTGATGACAATTATTTTCTCAACAAAATCGAGCAGATACTTGAAGATGACCCCTTCTTCTCCAAAGGCATCAGACGGAGCAACCAGTATCCCGTGTTTCCTGAAGCCACCGCGCGTGATCACGTCCAGATAGACATTTATGTCGGCGCTGTGATCGATATGTTTGTGAGTGAGCAATATTGCATCGATCTTCTCCGGATTGAACTTCGGCAGGTAGGTGAGCAAACGGTAAAGTGATTCTGGGCCTGGGTCGACCAGCACATTTCTGCCCCCGATGTGGAAAAGCATACCACCGGTGGCCCTCAATTGTTTGGCAATCACATAACGCGCGCCCCCTGTACCAAGGAATACGATCTCATCCTTATCACTCAGGATATCATCCTTTTTTTGTACGGCCTTTGTTGATTTCCTGGGCATCCCCTTACCAGTCATTGATCAACCTTTGGAGCAGCATTGATCGGGTGACTTTCGATGGCAGATATGCTGAGGTTACGCCGCACCGAGCTTCTTCCTGGCATACTCGGCACGTTTGATATCGCGGTCCTGTTCTTCCAGCATTTCGCCAAAATACAGCTGAATATTTGCCGGTCTTGAAAGAACCATCATTTCATTCAATGTTTCCAGTGAGATATCCTTGACAATGCCCACGCCAACCCCAAATCTCAGGGCAGATAGCAGATTCAGGACTTCTCCACTGCTGATGGTTCGCGCAGCCTTGAGAATCGCAAGACTACGGAATATTTTATCTTCAAATTCGTTCCGTGCCTTGGCCATGATTACGTCACGTGCCTTGTTCTCAATATCAATAATCATCTTGGCGAGCTTGGTGATTCTCTCAAGTAATTCTTCCTCTTTGAAGCCAATTGTATGCTGATTCGATATCTGAAACAAACTTCCCCTTATTTCACTTCCTTCTCCATATATGCCTCTGACCGCCATGCCGATCTGCAAAGCACCCTTTAGGACTTTTTCGACCTCGTTCGTATAAACCAATCCGGGCAAGTGCATGAAAACAGATGCTCTCATACCGGTTCCGATATTTGTCGGACACGACGTGAGATATCCATAGCCCTCATGAAAAGCATAACCAAGATTCTTGCCAAGGATTTCTTCGATCCTAAAAACCTCAGTCGATAGATTTACCAGATTCAAGCCGCAGCCTATACCTTGAATCCGTAGATGATCCTCCTCGTTGACCATTATCGATACATTGCCGCCTTCGGCGATGAAAACGCTCGCCGGTTTCTCCTTCTTTATGAAGCCAGGAGACACGAGGTGGCACTCGAGCAGGGATTCCCGCTCCAGTGGTTTCATATCCTTCAGGTTGATGAACTTGCCGTCGATCTTATCTTCAATGATCGACTTCACTAGACCAATGACATGATCAGCATCGGTGTGCTTCATCTTTATTTCAAAGGGAATCGTATCCAGATTACGCGCCACCCTGATCCGGGAAGATACTACGATCTCCTTCTGCTCACCACAGGGCAGAGTCTTACCGTCCGCAGGCACTAGCCAACGG
>JASFEK010000191.1:0-4085 GCA_050124875.1 Caldifarciminota bacterium
AATGATACGGCGACCTTCTTCCGGTTGAGGAAAAGATCATTTGGCCATTTTATGCCCAACCTGATGTCGTACAGCTCAAAAACCTCACAGATGGCGACGGCAGCAGTCAACGGCATCAAGCAACTATCGCAATGATCGAGTAGTACCGACATCCAGAGACCGCCTTCGGGGGAATACCAGTTCCGCCCCTTTCTACCTTTACCCGCGGTCTGAACGTCGGCAAGTACCACGGTGCCTTCGGGAGCATTTTTCAATATTCCCTTGACGTACTCGTTAGTCGACTCAACCTCACTGAGCCGGAAAAACCTGTTGCCGACGATCATCAATCCCTAACCACTCTAATCATTCTTCTTGAATATCATGGCAACAACAGTCTTATCATTACCGCCCATACTCGATATCATACCGTATGGCCGGTTTGAGCTGATGTTCACCTGATAGTCACCTGCCTTACCCGACAGCTGATGTAAGATATCAATTGCCTGTCTGACTCCGGTCGCGCCGGTCGGATGTCCATAGCCGATCAAACCACCTGACGTGTTGGTCGGTATGACACCATCCAGCTTGGTGTTACCGTCCTTCACAAAATCAGCGCCTTCGCCATGACCAGCAAAGCCTGCGGCTTCAACCGCCAGTAGACCTGCCACCGTGAAGCAGTCATGGACGTCCAGCACGCCGAGCTCTTTCGGTCCTATGTTAGCACGCTCGTATGCCCGCTTTGCAGCAATCCCGCATGTCGTCAATTTGGTCAAATCGGGTGGGGGCGTGGTCAGGTTGTCCTGGACTTGAGCATAGGCAACGACCTCTACCGCATCTTTCGGGTCCACACCGATTTTTTTCAAACCATCCTCAGAGGCAAAAATCAATGCAGCGCCACCATCAGACACTTTTGAACAATCGAAAACATTAATATGCTCACAAAATGCTTTCGGGCTCGGCGATGTCATGCCCGTGCCGTACAGGTCGGAATTCCGGTTATGGTATTCCTGCGCCTTTGGATTCTTACGGGCGTTCTCGATGGCATTCGTATACCATTGTGCCATACCCGGCCGAAATGTCTCAAGACCGAACTTGTCAAAACAAGCACCGGCGCGCTGCGCGAATTGATCCGGGAAGAAATACGCATGGCCGTTCTTTCTTTCTCCCGAGTACCAGCCCGCAGCAGCAAGGTAATCGGCTCCGTAGATCGCCTTCACCGAGTTTTGCACCTCAACGCCAATGCATAATACCGAGTCGGCAAGATCGGCAAGGATTGTCTTCACGGCGGTGACCAGTGCCAACCCCCCGGAATCACATGCACCCTCGACCCGTATACACGGCTTGTATTGAAATGTATCATGTACCATCGGGAAAAACCCACCAAGATTGCCCTGATGGCAGAAGCGCTCGGCAACAAAATTCCCGATCACGCCCTCATCAAGATGTTCCGGGTTCTTTATCTGGGCAATTGAACCAAGCCCGGCTTCTTTGATGTAATGCTCAATACCAGGGCGCGGCTTCTTGGGATGGAATTCCTTTCTTCCAGTACCCAGTGAAACAGTATAGAACCCAGCACAAGCATAAACTTTCTTGCGAAAAAACGACATAACGACTCCTTTCTGAAAAACACATGCCTAAAACCCGCCTACGGCGATCAAAATACCTAGATATACTTTTAGGTATTTAGGTGTCTTGGCATTTAGGCATTTCTATATGTATTCATTAATCGGTCCGTAGAGCCAGAAGAATCCGTTCATGAGGACCGCGTTCACGTCATCAACCGAATTCGCCACGCCACTATCCACGAGCGACTGACCGATACTCTTCGTTTTTTTCAAGAACTCGATCGCTAGTTCGGCACCCAGTGTATCCATCGTCTTCAGCCTGTCAAAATACGCCTTCAGTTTCTCGTCTTTCTTGGTATCCATGAGCAAAGCGCGCCAAGGTGCATATCCATCAGGCAAAGGTCCTATCTTCTTATCGATCCGCTTTTTCCATTCTTCACTAATAAGGAAATATTCCTTCTTACGGACATCGTAGATGCCTACGGGCCGGTTCTTTTCGTATTTCAAGAAACCGTCTTTCTGCGAACCATCTGCATACTGACCACCCAAGACGCCATATTTGACCATCTTATCCACGAGCCGGCTTCTCAGCGTGCTGTCGCCAAGATGTGTTCGCATGACCTTCAAGATGCACTGGAAGACATCAATACCAACATAATCGATAAGCTGGAAAATCCCCATTGGCCGCACGAGAAAATCCTGGGAGATACGATTCATCACGTAAACCGCCCCGGTGAACCGGAATTTACCCTTCAACCGGTCAACCTCAGAGATCGCGTGCAAACCATCTCGCATGAAATGACCGTTGCCAATGAAACCGGTAATATCATTTGCCGGGACCAATTTCTTACGCAACCTCTTGCCGAGGTCTTTTGCAACCGCTTTCAGTTCATCGATTGTCGAACGGGCAGTAATAACCTCTACCAGTCTTTGCACCACCGGTGGGTTATAGAAATGATAGCCGATGAGCCTGCCACCCAGACCGGCCTTTTCGTCCAAATAACCGATCGGTATGCTCGACGTGTTCGTCAAGTACAGGGCGTCAGCGGTACACATCTTGTTCAACTTCTTATACACCTTTATCTTTATCTTCTCATTCTCCGATATCGCCTCGAAGATCATACTACTTTTTTTCGCCATACCCATATCCGTGCCGAAATTCAAAACCCGTGTTGAGTCATCCACAAAAGCGTTAATGATGTCGCTATTCTCAATAAGATCTGCGCGGTCCTTGTACAAACCCCTAAGCAACACGGTTGATTTCTCAGCCGCCTTTGTCAATTGGGCCTTCATGTATGCCCGGAGGCCGTCAAGTGCTGGTTCGCTTACGTCTATCAGATTCAGACTATAGACCTTGTCCTTGTTCTCTGGTTTCAACCTCAGTTTTGCCATCTCTTGAGCAATCAACACGCCGATACCGCTGCCCATCTTACCTGCAGCACCAATAACGGTTACGTTTTCCAATCTCTCATCCAAGTTCATTAAAAAACCTCCTTCTCAGCAGAAAAATACCAAATTCGAATATCGAAATTCTAAACAAATACAAAATGCGAATTTTCAAATGCCTGAAACCGTCTATCGTTTTGAATTTTGGTCATTCAGTATTGTTTAGGATTTCGGATTTCGTGCTTCGGATCTATTCACCCCAGTCCGGTTTCCTCTTCTCGAGGAACGCTTTCATGCCTTCTTTTGCTTCAGCCGTTGAGAAGAGTATGCTGAAGGCTTCAGTCTCGTATGAATTGGCAATCGTCAAATTAGCGTCGGCACCGCGATTGATGACCGTCTTTGCCACACGCACGGCAGTTGGGCCAACTTCCATGATCTTTTTGGCAAGGTTCATGGCCTCGTCCATTAACGCCTCCGGTGCTACAACCCGGTTCACGAGCCCAATGCGTAATGCTTCCTGGGCATCAATCATTTCGCCGGTGAATATCAGCTCTTTTGCTTTTGCTGACCCAACCAGACGGGCCAATCTCTGGGTACCTGCATGCCCTGGAATAAGACCAAGCTTCACTTCGGGCTGGCCAAATTTCGCTTTCTCCGAAGCTATGCGGATATCGCAAGCCATTGCCAATTCACAACCCGAGCCAAGGGCAAAACCATTAACTGCGGCAATAACCGGTTTCTCCATTCTCTCGATGAGATCGAGCACACGCTGACCAACCTGACTGTATTCGCGGGCCTTCATTGAATCCATCTCTACAAGTCTTGAAATATCAGAACCTGATACGAAAGATTTACCTTCTCCGCTGATGATCACGACACATACGCCTGGATCGTCTTTAAAGCCCTGCACAGCACGTTCCACCTCGAGTATCGCTTCCACATTCACGGCATTGTACACATCGGGACGATTGATCTTCACGAAACCTATTTTTCCATCCTTCTCAGTGAGAATGAACTTAAAAGCCATTATGCCTCCTTTTATAACCATTCTGGCATGGAAATCGCTTACACGTTCTTATCTACTACGTTCAACTTACAGCTAGAGACCGAGTTTCCTTTTCTCCTGCATGATCTGTCTGAGCATTTCCTTGAAAC
>JASFEK010000192.1:0-4038 GCA_050124875.1 Caldifarciminota bacterium
GCCCGCAACCCGTTGATAATATCCATCGTGCTTGGCCTGATCATTGCCCTGGCCGGCTTACGGGTCCCGGATCTGATATTGAAGCCAATTCACATGCTGGGTAGTACCACGGCCACGGTCGCGATATTCCTGCTCGGTGTCTTTCTGTATGGTAGAAAATATACAAAACTCGGTTCCGCGCTACAACTGAGCACACTCAAGGCGGTTTTCCTGCCGGTCATAGCATTCGTCACGGTTGGGTTGTTCAATCTAGCAGAGCCGCATCGCTCGATCATCGTATTGATGCACGCGATGCCGGTTGCGCTCTCAATGATCGTGCTCAGTGAACGTTACGATTTCAACAAAGAAACGTTCGCTTCACTCATCCTGATCACCTCATTATCGGCCGGGTTATACTTGAATCTATGGCTGCTCGTTCTTGGCTACCGCTAGTGTCGGATTATATCCGTGATGAAATCGTACAGAAAATCCTCTCCCATCTCGACGATATATACAGAACACTATCTCAGGCGGCAACATGTTCGTATTTCAGAATATATCTTTAGTTCCTTATGATGTCTAATGTACAGATGGTCATTGAAAGGAGTAATAATGGAAAATTCGAAAGCAATTGAAGGTCTGAAGACAGCACTTCAGACTGAGTTGAACGGAATTGAATTCTACAGGATGGCGGCCCAGAATACCGATGACACAAAAGGCAAACAGACATTTCAGATGCTTGCCGATGATGAACTCAAGCATTTCAACGAATTGCAGCGTCAGTATGCCGCGTTCTCTGACAAGCAGACCTGGCATAAAGCAGACCTGAGTAAAATCACGGAATTCCCGGGCGAAAACCCGATCTTCTCGAGCGAACTCAAGGACCGCATCAGGGGCAAACACTTCGAAATGACCGCCCTGAGCATTGGGGCCCTGCTCGAAACGAATTCAATCGAATTCTACCGTCAAATGAAAGAAGAGAGCGAGGACCCGCTTGCCAAAGAATTGTACGAACAACTACAGAAATGGGAAGAAAGACACCTGGAGGCGATCACTCAACAGCTCAATATAATAAAGGAAGACTACTGGGCAGAACAGCGTTTCACGCCACTGTATTGACCATCTTGGGTAAGAGGTAAAAGAACATGGATGATACAACGAAGGTGAAGAAAACTATCGACTGTATTGGTCTGTATTGTCCGCAACCACTATTCCAAGCACGCGAGGGAATGGATTCAATTGAGGTTGGTGAAGTGATCGAGGTGCTGGCCGATGACCCGGCAGCCGAGGAGGATATTAAGCGCTTTGCCAAACGCACAGGTCATGAGATTATCGCTCTCGAGAAAGACGGCAGCAGGCTCCGTTTTCTGATCAAGAAGGCAAAATAGGAGTGTTCCATGGAGAAAAAATCAATTCTATACGTTCAAACCAGCGACGATCCAGAAAGGCAGTACTCACCCCTTGTCCTGGCCCAGACGGCGAAGGCAATGGACATCGATGCCAAGGTGTATTTCCTTGGCCAGGCATTACGCGTATTGGAACCAGATAGAGCAGAGAAGATCAAGGCGGGCGACTTCCCCAACTTCCGCCAGATGTTGCAGAAGACAATGGACATGGGTATTGAGGTATATGTTTGCGAAGCATCAAAGCAGCTGCTCGGTTGTGAAAAGGTGCAGTTGATCAATGGACTCAAGATCGTCGGCGCGGGTACGCTTAATGATCTTACATTGGAAGCTTCGGCAACCATGTGGTTTTAGTACATGCAGGATAGCAGCATGAGCGTTTATCTGGATTACCAATCAGCCAAGCCAGTGGACCCGCGCGTGGTCGAGGCCATGCGACCGTATTATACTGACGAATTCGGTAACCCCTCTTCCCTACACTCGGTAGGCGACCGGGCAACTGAGATCCTCGAGGCGTCGCGCGCCGCAATCGCTAGTTTCATAGGCGCAACAGCCGACGAAATCGTATTCACCTCAGGTGCAACCGAATCGAATAACCAGGCTCTTATCGGGTATGCCTTGAGAAACAAAACAAAGGGTAATCATGTCATCATATCAGAAATCGAACACATATCGATCCACAACATCGCGAAATACCTCGAAAGAAATGGTTTTGTCGTCTCCAAAATCCCGGTTGATCAGTACGGACGCGTGAGCACCGAAAAACTGGTCGAACGGCTCAATGACAAAACCATACTCGTCTCAGTTGGTTATGCGAGCAATGAAATCGGAACAATACAGCCTGTTGCTGAAATCGGAAAATTGTGCAGGGAAAGGGGCATCACGTTCCATAGCGATATCGTCGCCGCCGAGGGATTGATGCCCATCGACGTCGAGTTCGCTAACATTGACCTGCTATCAATGTCATCAAATGATATCTACGGCCCCAAGGGGCTGGGCGCGCTCTATGTGAACAAGAACCTACGAGTGAATCCCCTGATCATCGGTGGCGGCCAGGAACGCGGTCTACGTTCCGGCACGGAAAACATCCCGGCTATTGCGGGGATGAAGCGGGCAGCAGAAATAATGGAACGGGAGATGCAGGATGAAACAAAACGCCTTCAGAATTATCGCGATAAGCTGATCAAGGCAGTACTCGATCGAATACCGCGATGCTACCTGAACGGCCATCCCATCCAGAGGTTACCGAACAACGCCCATTTCCGGTTCGATGGTATTGAGGGCGAATCATTACTTCTATCGTTCAAGGAAAGGAATATCGCCGTCGCAACCGGCTCGGCCTGTAGTTCAAAAACACTTGAACCTTCGCATACGCTCATTGCCCTAGGGCTCTTACACGAAGAAGCACACGGTTCCCTGGAGATCACGTTCGGACGGTTTAATGCGGATGGCGACGTCGATATCCTTCTAGCCGCTCTTCCTGACATCGTAAGCCGTCTCAGGAAACTATCACCCCTATACAAAGAGGAGGCTTAACATGAAATCAACGCAATATAGTGACAAGGTCCTCGATCACTTCAAAGAACCACGTAACGTAGGAACACTGAAAGGCGATGATGTGGCGGTCGGCCGGGTCGGCAACCCGGTATGTGGCGACTTGATGGAATTCTATATCAAGGTTAAGGAAAATCGGATCGAGGATATTAAATTCAAGACTTTTGGCTGCGGTTCAGCAATTGCCACGGCGAGCATGATCACCGAATTGGCCAAGGGCAAGACCATCGATGAGGCTCTGAAGATCACCCGCCAGGACGTGGCTGACGAACTCGACGGTTTACCACCGATCAAGATGCACTGCTCGAATCTCGCTGCAGACGCATTGAAAGATGCCATCAAGAATTACCAGGAAAAACAGAAGCCAGGGCAAAAAGAACCGGGCGAAACAAAAGACCAGAAGACGATTGCGGGAATGAGCGGATTCATCGGGCGTGGGGTTCATGTAGAAATCGACGATCTGTCCGAGTTTAAAGACAAAAGGGTCATGGTTCTTGAAAAAGGAAACCTTTCCAAGGAAATAGCATACGAGCTCAGCAAGCTTACCCCACGTGTCATCTTTGTCACCAAGAACAAGAGCCTGGCGTCCGACACGCCGTCCGACCAGTTAAAGCGATCGAACGTCAAGATACTCTACGAATCTGAGATAATCGAGGTGCTGGGATTGAACACGGTAGAGAAGGTACGGGTACACGATCTTAACGAGGATGAAGAATACGAACTCTTCGTTGACAGCATCATCAAACTCAAAGACTGACCTCATATATCCTGAGCGTTCACCCGGGTGCCAATGAAACAGGATAGCATCAGCAAGGCAAGCATCAAGATATCGGGCATGACCTGCGCGATGTGCGTCGAGACGATCAAGAAGGCGCTCGCGAGAATCAAGGGTGTCAGGAATGTGACCGTGAATCTAGGAAATGAAACCGCCCTGGTCGAGTATGATAGTGATCTGACGAATATCAAGGAACTCCAAAAAGCGGTCGAGGCTGCAGGGTACGGTGTCGTAAATGAAAACGTGGCGCTGCGGATCGGCGGCATGACCTGCGCGATGTGCGTCAACACAATTGAAAACACGCTGAAGCAAAAAGATGGCCTTCTG
>JASFEK010000193.1:0-4025 GCA_050124875.1 Caldifarciminota bacterium
TGATATGCGGCGATGCTGAAACGAGCAACATCTCTTTTACTTTCTCTGCTTTCGCCATATCTCGCTCTTTCCGTATTTGAAATAATGCACGAGTGGGATTGCAGCCGGGCACTCATAGGCACAGCAGCCACACTCAATGCAGTCGAGCACGCCATACTCCTTGGCCATATCAAAATTCTTGTTCCTCACATAACTACACATCTCGGTCGGCATTAACCCCATGGGACAGACGTCGACACAGCTCGCACAGCGCACACACGGCCCCTCCTCGATCATCTTGGCGTCCTGCCAAACCAGGATACCCGAAGTTCCCTTAAGAACGGGCACCATATCCGCATACTGAGCTATACCCATCATCGGACCGCCGAGTATTATACGTTTCGGCCGGGTTATATATCCACCACAATACTCAACAACGTCGTGCACCGGTGTTCCGATCCGCGCGAGAACGTTCTTGCTCGTCTTCACCCCGTCACCGGCTACGGTTACTACGCGGTCGATCAATGGCTTGTGGTGTTTCATCGCAAGTAATGCGGCGTAGCACGTACCGACATTGTGCACAACACAACCCACATCCATGGGTAGGCCGCCGCGCGGCACCTCACGCTTGAGTATCGCCTTGATCAACTGCTTCTCCGCACCCTGGGGGTATTTGGTCTTCAGACAGCGAACATCGACACCTTCTTTCTTAAAGAGCTCCGCCGCATCGCGTTTGTTATCTTCGATCGCGAAAATCAGGTTTGGTGCTTCGAGGATCTTCTGGAACGCCTGTGCACCTTCAATGATCGCCTTTGCGTATTCAAGCATCAGACGGTGATCCGCGGTCAGCACCGGTTCGCATTCACAGCCGTTTATGATCAACGTGTCGATGGTCTTGTCCTTGGGTGGCGACAATTTCACATGGGTTGGAAATGCCGCGCCTCCCATGCCAACGATACCCGCATCCTTGATCGCTGTAATCAGCTCCTCTTTGGATAATTGGTCAATATCTTGCTCGTCTTTCAGGCCTGATATCCATTCTTCCGAGTCATTCGATTCAATGACACAACACAGGGATGAGCCTACTACCGGGTGCGGATGATCAGCAATATCGATCACCTTCCCCGAAACGCTGGCGTGCACTGACGCGGAGATGAATCCATCGGCCGCGCCGATCATGGTTCCGATCTTCACCTCATCACCCTTTTGTACCAACGGCTTCGCAGGTTTTCCGGTGTGTTGAGAAAACGGTATGTATACCTTCTTGGGTGGGGGCATGATCTCGATGGCGAGCGTCTCGGTATTCTTATTTTCTGCAGGATGGACGCCGCCCGAGAAATTGCTCAGCATGGCTTCAAGTATATTCAGAATATACTTTTCGTCAAGAAAAACCTAGATTCGCAAATAACCACGGATACGACAATAGCACAGTCAAGACAACACAAGAAGAATCACGAGTGAATTGCCACACGCAGCGCATCAGCAGATCAGAGTATCAGCAGGCAGTAAATCGGCACACCAGATTCCAGAGCACTACTTGCCATTTTGCGCCGGATACCCTGATGTTCTGATACTCCGCCCGCTGATGGTCTGGTCTTCTGGCTTCCTGTATTTGTCGGACGATGTCTTAGGAAAGGTTCACGGAGTCAATATGTAGCCTGTAAAGGTGATTACCGCATTACCGCCGATCTTAACGCGGTAGATCTGACCACGGGTAGTCTCCAGGTGCACGTACACCTTACCCTGTTTCTGGTGTAAATGCCCCTGTTCGATGATTATACGCGAAAAATTCGCGGGCTCTAGCATCTTGTGCTTGATCAGGTAGCAACCCAAGCTACCGGCTGCTAGACCCGAAATCAGGTTCTCGTTGACTCCGGTCGTCGGGGTGAAGTGACGCATGAATGCAGTACTCTCAACATCAAAGGTCTGCCGGCAAAAGACGATGATACCGCTGATCCCAAGCCGGACGCAAAAACTGTCCATCAATGAGAAATTCGGCATGAGATTCCTCACATCCTTGAGTGAGCGCACCGGTACAATCAGATCATAGAAACCAGTGGAAACCACATCCATGGGCGACCCTGCTCCAGTCACATCGGATTGACCAAGCCCCAAGAAACGTGCCACCAGTGCCGGGTTTATCTCCAGGTCCAGGTACGCGGGCTTGGCCAAGGTAATGGTTGCCCTGCTTATCCTTTCACCTTCTACTCGGAGTTCAACCGGATTGATGCCGGTCTTTGTTCGCTGTTTGACGGTCGTCTCGGGTTCTTTCAGCTTGAGCACGCCTTCTCCACTCAACGCGAAATATGTGGCAATGGCTGCATGACTGGAAAAGTTCAGCTCGTTTTTTCCGTTGAAGAAACGGAGGTAGATATTTGCCTCAGCAGTTGATTCGGAGAAGACGAATGCGGTGTCCGAATTAGGACTAAGATCAGAGGCTATGGTCTGCATTTCCCGGTCGGTTAAATCCTCGGCCCCCATGACTACCCATGCTGGATTCCCGCCGTATGGCAAGGCCGTGAACGCACTGAACCTCTTCGCCTTAATCCAACTCGGCATAGAAAATATTACATATTTCCACTTCTATGTCAATATGACCCGGCCGTTATTTCGCTATTCACCTGTGCTGACCGGCTGAACCTTGCTCGTGCCTGTGGTGTTATTCGCGTATTCTTTGCTTCAGGTAAGACTTTAATAGTGGATGTGTCTCATTACGCAAGGCTTGTTCTAGCTGGGGTGCTCCAAGCATACCATACATGACTTTGCGCGCGGGCGGTGATACTGACTCGAAACGTTCATTGAAGACATGCCACACCTCGTTACTGTCCATTGCGGCGATCGTGAAAAATTGACCTATCTCATCATCAACCAAGGTCTTGGGCATCTCTTCCTGAAGCTTCAGGCGCCTGACCCCGGATAATGCTGCATAGCGAACACCATAGAAAGGATCAGACAAACCGCGCAGCAAATGCGGCAGCTGTTGTTCTGTCGCAAGTTCACTGAGCGCATGATAGGCGGATTTCCTGACCAGGGTGACGGAATCGTCCACCCCTTCCAGCACGTAGTCTATCGCGGCAACAGACCGTGATTTACCTAGGGCAGTATACGCTCCTGAACGTACTGACCATTGTTCATCATGAATGTACAGTGCGACCGGCTCGACTATCTGCGCCGTGCCGATCTCGCCCAGCACCCACAACGATTGCTTCAGACTACGGGATTCTGCATCACTTCCCCGATAGTCCAGCTCATTCACGATCAAGGGTATTGCCGACTCACCGATCAGCTTGAAGATATCTTTGAGGGTATGACGCTCAACCGCTGATTTCGTGTCGAATTTGGACAGAAGAAAGACCACGGTCGTCTCCTGTGTCTGGGAGTCTGATGCCAGTGACACGAATTCCTGCATAGCCGAATCCTTGACCGTCCGAAAACTGACCAGACGAGTCGTCGCCAGATCATAGAGATGCTCAAGGTCCACTCCTATGTTACAACAAAGAAAGAGTAGTAGTATCATATAATCAACCCTCTCGGCGAGAATGCTCAGGGCCAATCAACACCAATACCATATCTGCCTTTCTCCCAGAACTGACTGTCGCCCCCTGAGGTATAATCATCCGCACCAGAAATGTCGAGCAGCACACCGATACTACCGTATTCCCTGCGAAAATCGCCATACCCTTGTGTGTTATGCTGCTTTTTCACGGTATATGCGTCATCACCGAATTCGTCGATGAGCAAGCCAATACCATTGGCATTTCCCGCACCCTGGCTCAGATCAAAGGCAGCATAAGTATCACTTCCGCGCCGATCGAATAGCAGACCCAGAGAAAGATCATGGCCGCAGCCCTGGGATACGCCCTTGGCGACGTAGTTGTCATCGCCCGCTTCGTCGATCAACAGACCCAGGGCAACGTGGACGCCTGAACCCTGAGCGTATTGATAGGCAACATAGTTATCATTGCCCGCCTTGTCGACGATCGCGCCGATGCCATACCAATAGCCCGCACCCTGACCAAAGATATCAGCGACATACTGATCATTGC
>JASFEK010000194.1:0-4018 GCA_050124875.1 Caldifarciminota bacterium
TTTCCAGCTGAACGGGTTCCTTGTGTCCCTGTCTTGTTAACAATCGTTCAACCGCGTGTACACCGCCGATAAAGTACGGCGTCAGCGTGATTACGAAGCGATCAGCCAGTTGCGCCTTGAGAAAACTCGTGATGACACGTGCTCCACCTTCAACCATTACACTGTCAATACCTTTCTCGCCAAGCCATTTCAGCAAGGCACTAAGATCCACCCAGCCATTGCGCGCGGATCTAAGACGAATGACCTGGGCTCCACGCGATTCCAGCATCTTCTTCCTTTTCGAATTGCTTCTGTGTGTTGTTACGATCCATGGCGGTTTACTGCTCTCAAGGGCAAGCGCTTTCAGAGGAAATCGGAGTTCTGTGTCCAGGATTACTGGCTGGGGATCATTGCCTCTTACCAGCCTTACATTGAGTTGCGGATCATCGGCGAGGATCGTGCCAATACCGACCAGGATGGCGTCGTGATAATCACGAAGCCTGTGCCACAGTCTCAAGGATCCGCGGCTGCTCAACGCCAGCGGTACACCCCGGCGCGTAGTGATGCTTCCGTCCAGGCTTTGCGCATACCCGATCGTAACCATGGGCAATCCGGTACGCTTCCGGTGGCGACGTGCCTGGGCACAGATTTCTTCCAGCTTCATGATCATTCTTTCGGCTGGAAACGGATGTCTTTCTGTGCGACGCATGCGGCTTTTAGCGCACTCTTTTCCTTGTCCTTGATTTCCAGCATGATATCGAAGTCGCAGGGCTTGGACATATCCAGGAAATTCCTGAATTGCATCGTCTTGATGGTTTCAGCATGGGAACCTTTCATCGCGCCGGCTTTCTGATGACTATAATCAATCATGGGTATGCCATCACAGTCCCTCCATGTGTTGCCGGCAGCCTTAAGACAATCGATCATTGCTTCACCATTATGATGAACTTCGTGATGGAATACATCGAACAGCACAGGGATACCTGTACCCTCATGTATCCTAAGACAATCCTCGACCGTGTAACTCTTGTCATCATTCTCGACGACCAGTCTTCTGCGTAGGGTGCTGCTGATCTTTCGGTAACGTGATACGAAGCGCTCCATGCTTTTCATCTTATCTTTATATACACCGCCGACATGGATCTGTATCTTGGCTGTCGTGTCTAACTCCATCAGATCGAGAACTGCGGCATGGTATGTGAGTTCATCGATGCTACGGTTGAAGATATCCGTATCCTGTGAATTGATCAGCGTGAACTGATCCGGATGCATGGAAATTCTTATGTCGTTACGTCGGATGAATGCACCGATTTCTTCAAAATATCGAGCAAAATGCCTCTGCCATTTGAACTTATTGACCGGGTGCGAGGCGAATGGTACGACATCAGAGGTTATACGAAAAAAGAGCAGATTCTTACGTACGTTATACTGAAGTATCTTCGCGAGGCATGCAAGGTTTCGTTCAACGGTTTCGACGAGTCGTTGCTCTGAATATGATTTCAAGCGGAATGTATGACCGGAACTGCAACCGATGCTTTGGTTGATGCATGCATAACCGATTTTCATTATACTAGTAGTTGCGTCCTTTGCCTGAGTCGCTGATATCCAGGAGTTCATCCGGGTAAGGGTTGAAAAAGGTTTGATCCAGAAGATAGTTCTCACCAAACCGCACGCCCCAGGACATGAGCACGTCGAGATCACTACGCAGCGGAGCCTTTCCTTTCCGGTATTTGCTCATGAGGTCGAGGAAGAAGGCTTTCTCCCCTTGATTCAACTTGTCCTTGAAGTGACCCATGGCGTGCATAAGAACATTTATGTATGATGTATAGCGCGGTGTCTTGGCGAGCGCGCTAGACAAGTGCGATTCGTAATCTTCATAGACCGAGGCGGCTGGTTTCTTTTCATGATTGGCGACGATGCGTCCCATGATCCTGAATTCCTTCTGGTTGTACGCCATGAGCAGAAATTTGTTCTCGGCCTGAAATTTGACCAGGTCCTTCATCTTCTGCGTTTTCTTTACTGAACGGAAACGCGCCAGGGTAAAGACCCTTTTCAGGAAGTGCTCACGGATCACAAAATTACGCAGCCGTCCTTCGTCTTCAATCGGTATGGTTGGATACTTTTCCAGTACAGCCGCACCGAAAAAGCCGCTACCCTTCTTCAATGCCGCACTTTTTTCCATACCTGGGTAGATCTTGACTTCCTTGATGCCGCAGGAAGGCGATCTCGATTTAAGGATGAACCCGTCGATCTCCTCAATTGAAGAGAGAAAAGACTTGCAGAATGCATTCATTTTATCAGTGACATCCGCTTTGGTTGCGGGTTGCCTGAGGTGTAGTGTGCCTGATTGCATCACTACGCGGATCGGATCCCGCGGTACGCCGAGACCGATTTCGACTTCCGGGCATGTCGTGGTGAATTCAACATGGGGTTTGAGCCGGTCCACGAATTCGTCAGATATCGTCAGTCCATTCCACCGGCAGTGAGCAAAGCCCAGGCATTTGCTGACGACGATGCGTGGTTTGCTGAACTCCTTCCGCACGGTCCTCTCCTTAACGGTTGAGAACGAATAGCGAGACGTTTAATATTGCGGCAAAAGAGACCCAGACAATATACGGTACAAGCAGGATGGCGGCCAGTTCGGATATCTTGGAGAATTGCAGAATGGTCAGCAGTATCAGCACCCAGAGTATCACGATTACGATGAGACCACTAATTGGCGATTTCAAACCGAAGAATGCTGCCGACCACAAGACGTTGAAGATTAGCTGCACGCCGAAGAGTATCAACCCCCTGTTTGTGTGAGGCGTATCCGGTTGCTTACGCCATACCAGAAAAAGGGCTATGCCCATGAGGATGTACAACGTTATCCAAACGGGGCCGAAAAGCCAGTTTGGCGGGCTGAATGAAGGTTTGTTCAGGGTAACATACCAGGTAGAGATCGCTGGAGTCGTGAATATTGAGCCTATTATTCCGGCCAGCTGACACACAACAAGACTGATGATCAGCCGCCAGATATTTGGAAGATGAAACTTGTTCATTTATTGTCTCCTGATGATTCTAAGCGCATATTCGTATAAGATTGTGAAAGAAGTAGCGAAATATCATTGTGTCCGACACAATCCAATTATAGTGACGGCGCTATTCATGTCAACAGACACCATATTGGTCAAAATATTGACATGAATACAATCCTGATTAAAATATCGCATATGTGTACTAATCTTGATGATAACAATGCTCCGGTGAGATCTCGACTCATATCATATGCTGGGCAATATGCCATGAGCATCTTATTGTTGTATTATTCAATCCCAGTTTCATGAAAATAGACATCGGCATATACTACGGACCGATCGATCTTCTGGTCTATCTGGTGCGTAAGAAAGAAGTGGATATCTTTGATATCCCGATTGCACAGATTGCCGAGGAATATCTTGATTACATCCGGAAGATCGAGCGCGGGGATTTTGAAGACGTAGCTGATTTTCTGCTGATGGCAGCGATTCTCATCCGGCTCAAGGTTCGCTCTCTGTTACCTCGAACCCCCGAAGATGAGGAAGCCGGTCAGCCGATTTCCTTGATGCAGATCGTGGAGGAATTCAAGAAATACAAAGAGATTGCTAAGGCCTTCAGCATCATGGAAGCGGAAACCAGCAAGCAGTTCCCTCGCGTCGGCAAGGAAGAGCCACCGCTGGAAGAGGGTGACATCATGAGTCTCATCCTCGCCCTGCGCGGACTCAAGCCGGTTGAGGATAAGAGCCTCGTTGTCCGCCGCCAGGAGGTGCCGATTGAAGAGATCGTGGATGAGATTAAGAATATTCTGAGAACGAGCGGCAAGATCAACTTTCTTGAATTCCTGAAATCTAAAAATGATGTGGCAATTGCCGTGGCCTATTTTTTCGGGATGCTTGAGATCGTGAAAATGGGTTATGCCCGAGCCGAACAGAATGCACTATTTGGTGAAATCTATCTTTACGCGGGCGAGAACGTTTAGGAGGAGAAAAACATGAAGACCTATTGGTTGTTGCTTCTCGAT